>JAGXAV010000623.1 GCA_018971455.1 Rhodospirillales bacterium | reverse complement strand
AGCGCATCTAGATCGGGGACGTAGCCGAGATACTCCACGCGGGGGTCGCCGCCCGTGGCACTTGGCAACTCGCGGCTGCCGTCGCCGGCGACGAGCAATCTGGCCCGCGGCGCGGCCTGCCAGACCAGCGGCATGATGCGCCGGGCCAGCCGCTCGGCCGCCGCGATGTTCGGCGCGGAGCTCATCACGCCGAGGTAGAGAATGGTGGGCGCGTCGGCCAGCGGCGGCACGGTGGCGGGAAAGCGCACGGCGTTCGGAAGGCTCGCCACCCGGCGCACCCCAAGGCGCGCCAGATGGGCGCGGTCACGATCCGAGCACACGAAGGTGGCGCGGCTGATCGCCGCCCCGCGCTGCTCGGCGCGCAGGAGCGCGGGCGCGTGGGCCGCGTAGAGCAGCTTGCCCGGCCAGATCGGCCGTTGCAGCGCCTGGCGCAGGCGCATGCGGTGTTCCACGTCGTCGAGATCGAAGAACAGGCGCGCCGGCCGCCGCCGTGTTTGCAGCACGGCGGCCATGGCGGGCAGGCGATGGACGAACACGATCCCGGCGCATCGGTCGAGCTCCGCGGCGATGGCCTGAACCGCCTGCGGGCCGCCGAAGGGAAAGAAATCAGGCTGCTGGGCGGCGTCGGTGATGCCACGGACATAATGGCTCAGGAAGGTCTCCGCCCGGCTGCGCCGCGCGATCAGGCGAATATCGACCGCAAGCCCCCAGTACTGCGACTCGCGCGATGACAGCTCATCAAGCCGCCCCTCCCATTCGCGCACGAGGCTGTCACGCACGAGGCGCAGAATGCGGATCGGTGCCCCGCCGCTGCCCAAGGCCCCGAGGAACAGCCCGAGGCGGCGGTTGACGCCCTGCTCGTCCCGCCCGGAGACGGGCGGCAGCGTCGGCGTGATGACGAGGGGGGCAGTCTGCGCGGATGCGGACCGCAATGCGGCCCGGGCGGTTTGGTGCTGCATATCCGGCCCGCCCTACGCCGCGGCCCGGTTGCGGACCCGCCAATAGCCGAGCGCGCCGGTGAGAACCTGCAAGCGCGCCCGCAGCTCGGGCCATGCGCGCCGGTCGTCGCGCCACAGGCGCAGGGCGGCGCGCAGGTACCAGTAGGCCGCCTTCACCAGCCGGTAATCCCCGGCGTGCGCGTGCTTGGCCGCCATGGCGCCGATGCCGATGGCGTAATCGCCGCTCTGGCGCCGCCAGGTCCGCGCGCCGCGCCGCCCGTGGTGGTGATGGACCAGCAGATCGGGCTCATAGACAACCGGCACGCCGGCGCGCCAGGCGCGGAAAACGAAGTCGGTATCCTCGGCGGAGCGCAGGGCGGCACCGGCGCCGAATCGTACGTCAAACCCGCCGATCCGGGCGATGACCGCGCGGCCCATCGCCATGTTGGCGCCGTGAACGAAGCCCCACAGCGCGCTGAAATCCTTCAGGGTCGCCCGCTCTCGCGCGGTCTTGATCGCCAGCGGGAGGTCTTCGGGGTCGAACAGCTCCACCCGCCCGCCGATCAGCTGCATCGGGTCGTCGTGCAGCAGGCGCAGCGCCGTTCGCAGCCACTCGGCGGACACCAGGCAGTCGTCATCCGTCAGCAGGATGATTTCGCCGCGCGCCGCCCGCAACCCGGCGTTGCGGGCATGGGCCAGACCTGGCCGCGCCTCGCGGATGGTGCGAATCGGCACTACACGCCCGGCTTCGTCCGCGAACCGGTGGATGACGCTGGCGGTGTCGTCGGTGCTGGCATTGTCCACCACGATCACTTCCCATCCGCCGCTCTCCGGCGGTTCGCTAGCCGCCAGCGAGCGCAGCGCACGCGCCAACGAATT
>JAGXAV010000622.1 GCA_018971455.1 Rhodospirillales bacterium | reverse complement strand
TGGGCGCCACCGCGATCGGGCTGCCGGCGGCCGCCCTCGCGGCGCCGCCGCGCAAGCCCGCCCATCCGCGCCCGCACCTCGCGGCCAAGCCGGCCGCCCCGCCGCCGCCCAGCGGCCCGCCGGCGCAGACGCCGATCGGCCCGATGGACACGGTGGCGCAATACGCCATCGTCATCGACTTCCAGACCGGCGCGACCCTGCTCGACAAGGGTGCGGACACCGAGATGACGCCGTCCTCGATGACCAAGCTGATGACGGCCTACATCGTCTACGGCATGCTCAAATCCGGCCGCCTCAAGCTCGACCAGACTCTGCCGGTCAGCGAGAAGGCCTGGCGCATGGGCGGATCGAAGATGTTCGTCCCGCTCGGCGGCGAGGTGCGGGTGGAGGATCTCATCCGCGGCATGATCGTGCAATCCGGCAACGATGCCTGCATCGTGCTCGCCGAGGGCATCGCAGGCTCCGTCGACCAGTTCGTCAAGCTGATGAATGACGAAGCGCGCAAGATGGGGCTCACCCACACCGTCTTCGTCAATCCCACCGGCTGGCCCGATCCCGGCCACCACATGAGCGTGCGCGACATCTCCACCGTGGCGCGGCACCTGATCGCCGATTTCCCTCAATATTACCACTATGATTCGGAAAAGACCTTCACCTACAACAACATCACCCAGGGCAACCGCAACACGCTGGTGGACAAGGGCATCGCCGACGGCATGAAGACCGGCCATACCGAGGCCGGCGGCTACGGCATCGTAGTCAGCGCCGCGCGCGACGGGCGGCGCATCATCCTGGTGCTCAACGGTCTGGCGACCGGGCGGGAGCGCGGCGAGGAGGGCGAGCGCCTGCTCGACTGGGCCTTCCGCGAATTCGAGGATGTCACGCTGTTCACCGCCGGCGACACCATCCAGCAGGCGCCGGTCTGGCTCGGCACGGCGCCCACCGTGCCCCTGGTCGGCGGGCGCGACCTGGTGGTGACGATGCCGCGCGGCTGGCGTAGCAAGGCGCGCATCAGCGTCGATTATTCGAGCCCCATTCCCGCGCCGGTGCAGCGCGGCGCGCCGCTCGGCAAGCTCACCGTCACCGGCACCGGCATGCCCGATGTCAGCATGACGCTGCTCGCCGGCGCCGACGTTGCCCGCCTCGGGCTGACCGGGCGGGCGGTGGCGGTGCTGAAGCACATGGTGCGCGGCGGCTGAGGGTGGGCGCTCCCGGTCGCTTCATCACGCTGGAAGGCGGCGAGGGGGCAGGCAAATCCACCCAGGCGAGCCGGCTCGCCGCCCACCTGGCGGCCGAGGGGCTGGCGGTGCTGCGCACGCGCGAGCCGGGCGGCGCGCCGGGCGCGGAGCGCTTACGCGCCCTGCTGCTCGACCCTGCCGCGAGTTGGTCGCCGCCGGCCGAGACGCTGCTGCATTTCGCCGCCCGCGCCGAGCATGTGGCAGTGACCATCCGCCCGGCCCTGGCGGCGGGCATGTGGGTGGTCTGCGACCGGTTCTGCGATTCCACGATGGCCTATCAGGGCTGGGGCCAGGGCGGCGACCGCGACGCCATCGCCCGGCTGACCGACATGGTCGGCCTGCGCCCCGACCTTACCCTGGTGCTCGATGTGTCCGTGGCCACCTCCCAGGCCAGGCTCGCCAGCCGCGGCGCGGCCGCCGACCGCTATGAGGCGCTGGGGCCTGATTTCTTCGCCCGCATCCGTTGCGCCTTCCGCGGCATCGCCGCCGCCGAGCCCGCCCGCTGCGTGCTGATCGATGCCGAGCGCGGGGAGGCCGAGGTCGCGGCGGCGATCGCGCGGGCGGTGGCCGAGCGCTGCGGCGCC
>JAGXAV010000621.1 GCA_018971455.1 Rhodospirillales bacterium | reverse complement strand
CGCCGTGATGCCGGATTCGAGCAGGCTTTCCGCCACCGCGTCGGCCCGCGTCATGAAGCCGTGCAGGTCCTCGTACGGCCCCGCGGCGTCGGAGAAGTTCCAGGTGGAAACCGGCTTGATGTTGGTGGAACGCACATAACCGTAGCCGGCGCAGGTGTTGTAAATGCGTTGCCGCGGCCGGCACAGGCCGCCCAGCATCTGGTGCACCGGCTGGCCGCAGACCTTGCCGAACAGATCCCACAGCGCGATGTCGATGGCGGAGGCCGCCCGGTATTCGACGCCGGTCGAGGATTGCGCCATCGGCAGGTTGAGCATGTCGCGGTGGATCGCCTCGATGCGCAACGGGTCGCGCCCGAGCAGGCGGCCGGCCAGCGTGTCATGGATATGCGCTTCGACCGCACCGGCGCCGTAGAAGGTCTCCCCGAGGCCGATCAGCCCAGTGTCCGTATGGACGCGGACCCAGAGGACGTTGGCGAATTCCTCCGTGCGCAAAGTCTCGATCGAGGTGATCTTCACCGCCGTCTCCCCCGTCATGCCCCGGCCGCGCCGGCGTTGGCGCGGCTGCTTCACTCGATCATATCCCGCGTGGTAAAATATCACAATATGCTTCCATCGCCGGGCGATTTGCCGCATCCTGCCGTCAAGACCGCCGCCGCCGCGTGGCGCATTTCGTGGGAGAGACGCATGGCTGCACGACCGAAACCCGGCCCGCGCCTGGTGGCCGCCAATGGCGCCAGAACGCCAGCCCCGCGCCGCAACCGCGAGAACCTGTTCGCCCTGGCCTATGAGCGGCTCGAGGAAATGACCGTCACCTGCGAGCTCAGGCCCGGCCGCCTGCTGGCGATGCAGGAATTGCAGGACATGACGGGGTTCGGCCGCACCCCCGTGCACCAGGCGGTCAGCCGCCTTGCCGCGGATACGCTGATCACGATCCGTCCGCGTCACGGCCTGCAGATTGCGCCGATCGACCTCGCGCGGGAGCGCGTGCTGCTGCGGCTGCGGCGCGATCTCGAGCGGTTTGTGATTCGCCTGGCGGCCGAGCGATCCGGCCCCACGCACCGCAACCAGCTTCTGCACATGACGCGCACCCTGCGCCAGGGCCGCAAGGCGATGACGATCAGCGAGTTCAACCTGCTCGACCGCCGGATCGACCGGCTGATCATGGCGGCCGCCGGGGAGCCGTTCCTGGAGCACACCCTGCGGCCGCTGCACACCATGTCGCGGCGCATCGGCTGGATCTATCACAACTGGGTCGCCGCCGAGGCCGGGTTGCACCAGACCGTCGATTGCCATCTCGATATCCTCGACGCGGTGGCCAATCGCCACGTCGAGGCCGCGGTGGCGGCGGCGGACCGATTGATCGATTTCGCCGACAGCATGTTCGACCGCATGGAGCGCGAGATCGACCCCGCCCTGCTCGATTGCTCGCTCGACCAGCTGCCGCAGGCCTGAACCGATGACCCATTCCGCACCGCGCATCATCTTTCACGGCGAGAACGCAGCATCGTTCAGCGACGGCTTTGCCGCCTTGCTCGGGCAGGAGGCGAGGATCAGCCTGCTGCCGAATCGTCTCGAACAGCCAGCCGACCGCGCCGCCTATGCCGCTGCCGACGCGATCATCGGCGTGCGCTTCGATGCCTCGCTGCCGCGTCCGGACCGTCTGCGCCTTTTCCACGTTCCTGGTGCGGGCACCGATTCGGTGGATTTCGGCGCATTGCCGCCGCAGGCCGTGGTCTGCAACTGCTTCGGCCACGAGACGGCGATCGCCGAATACGTCATGGCGGCCCTGCTGATGCGTTGCGTGCCGCTCGCCGACGCCGAT
>JAGXAV010000620.1 GCA_018971455.1 Rhodospirillales bacterium | reverse complement strand
GGCGAACTCAGCGACGACGGCACGGTGGTGCGGCTGACCGGGGGCGAGGCGGCGCTGCTCGGCGCGCTGGCCCGCCAGCCGAACGAAGTACTCTCGCGCGAGGCGATTGCCGCCGCGCTCGGGATGGACGAGGCGGGCGAGCGGGCGATCGACGTGCAGGTGACACGGCTGCGCCGCAAGATCGAACCCGATCCGCGCGAGCCGCGCTTCCTGCACACCGCGCGCGGGCGCGGCTATGTGCTGAAGCCGGGGGCGTGAATGCATCTGCGCCTGCCGTATCAGCGCCTGCTCAAACGGGTGCTGCCGCGCTCGCTGCTCGGCCGCTCGCTGCTGATGATCCTGGTGCCACTGGTGCTGCTGCAGGCGGTGGCGCTGCAGGTCTATTACGGCAGCCACCTCAACCTGGTGTATCGCCGGCTATCCGATAGCCTGGTGGGCGAGATCGATTTCTCGCTGGCGCTGATGCAGCGCTATCCGGGCGCGGTCAACCGTGCCTGGATCGTGCCGCTGGCCGAGCGCGATTTCGGCTTCAAGATGCATCTGGAGCCGGGGGCGGCGCTGCGCCATACCGGGCTGCGCCGCAACGTCGTCGGGCCGATGGACGATCTGCTGGACGCGGCGCTGCGCGACAATCTGCACCGGCGCTTCGACATGGACTGGACCTACGAGCCGGGATCGGTGCGCATCCGGATCCAGCTCGCCGATGGGGTGATGGATATCCTGGCGCCGCGCAAGCGGGTCGATCTCGGTACCATATGGCTGTTCGTGCTGTGGCTCGCCGGCACTTCGGCGCTGTTGTTCGCGATCGCGGCGCTGTTCATGCGCAACCAGGTGCGCGGCATCCGCCGGCTTGCCGACGCGGTCGAAGCCTTCGGCATCGGCCGCGACCCGGGGCCGATCCGCCCGGAAGGCGCGGTGGAGGTGCGCCGCGCCGCCACCGCGTTCAACCGCATGGCCGAACGCATCCGCCGCTTCCTCAGCCAGCGGACCGAAATGCTCGCCGGCGTGTCGCACGACCTGCGCACGCCGCTGACCCGCATGCGGCTCGCGCTGGCGGTGATGCCGGCGCCCGAGGCGCTGCGCGACGACGTCGCCGGCATGGCGGCCGATATCGACGAGATGGAGCGCATGATCGCCGCCTACCTCGCCTTCGCCCGCGGCGAGGGCGCCGAGCAGGCGCGCCCGACCGACCTGTCGGCCATCCTCGTCGAGGTGGCCGGGGCCGCGCGGCGCGGCGGCGCGGCGGTGGCCCTGCAGGCGCCGGGCGAGCTGATCGTCAAGCTGCGCCCCGACGCGGTGCGCCGGGCGATCACCAACCTGATCGACAATGCCCGCCGCCACGCCAGCCACGTCGCCCTCGCCGCCACCCGCGCCGGCGAGCGCGCGGTGCAGGTAACGGTGGATGATGACGGGCCGGGCATCGCCCCGGCCCAGCGCGAGGCGGCGTTCCGCCCGTTCGAGAGCGGGGCGGCCGGCGGCACCGGGCTCGGCCTGTCGATCGCGCGCGACATCGTGCGGGCCCATGGCGGCGACATCACGCTGGAGGACAGCCCGCTCGGCGGCCTGCGCGCCCGCATCCAGCTGCCCGTCTGAAAACCCCCCTTCTGACTGCCGGTCGCGATATTGCGAATCACTCGCACTCGCATTGACGCGCGCTCCAGCGCCTGATAGGAGCAGCCCGTAGACGCGAATCACTCGCATTATCATCACCCCGCGCGGAGTGCCCCATGCCTCGCCCGTCGACCGCCCTGCCCGTCCCCACCCTGCCTGTCTCCGCCCTCCTGGCCGCGCTCGCGCTGCTCGCCGCCGTCCCCGCCGCGCG
>JAGXAV010000619.1 GCA_018971455.1 Rhodospirillales bacterium | reverse complement strand
TGAGCAGCGGTTGAAGGCGTTGGAAGAGGCGATTGAGCGCCACATGCAGGCATTGGTGGAGGAAGTGAGGCGCCGTCACGAGGCACTTCCGTTCGATCCGGACGCGCAGCACCTCAGCAATCGAGACTTCGAAAGGGCGTTGAAAAAGGCCGAGGACGCGGCGCGGCAGGGGCGGATGGACGAGGCCCAGCGACGCATGTCCGAACTGGAAAAGATGCTGGACCAACTGCGGAACGCGCGAGCCGAGCATGGCCAGAGCAACCGTGGACAGGGGCAGCAGAAACGCGGCCGGCAACAGATGGGCGCGGTGCAGGATCTGATCGGTCGGCAGGGTGGGCTGTTGGATCATGCGCAGGGCCGGGCCGAGGATGCGATGCGGTTCAAAGGCAATCTGGCCCCTGCCGAACCGGCCGATCCCGCCGCAGAACGCGATGCCGACCGGCGGGTGCAGCAGGCGTTGCGGCGGGCGCTGGGAGAGCTCATGCAGCAATTCGGCGACCTGACCGGTGCGGTGCCGCAAAGTCTTACCGACGCCGATCAAGCGATGCGGCAATCCGGCCAGGCATTGGGTGAGGGGCACGACAAGGCTGCTGGTGACGCGCAACAACAGGCGATCGAGGCTCTGCAGAAGGGTGCCCGCGAGATGGGCCAGGCGATGGCACGTCAATTCGGCACGGGTCAGAAAGGCGAGGACGGCGAGCCGGACGACGGGAGCGGCACCGGCAATATGGGCCTGATGATGCCTGGGGGCCGCGGTGACCGCTTCGGCGACGGGCTTAATCCCGGCACGCCGGGGGGCGCCGATCCGCATGGTCGCGACCCGTTGGGACGGCGGTTTGGGCAGGGCAGCTCAGGCTCGGACGAGAGCTCTGACGTGGTGGTGCCGGAGCAGCGGGAGCGACAGAGGACGCAGGCGATCGAGGAGGAGTTGCGACGCCGGGAGGGCCAGCGTGACCGGTCTCCGGAGGAGCTGGACTACATTGACCGGCTGCTGAAGCAGTTCTGACAGTCGGGCTTCCCTGCGCTGGGATTTCGCGCTATCAGGGCGGTACGGACCCGTAGCTCAGCTGGATAGAGCGTCGCCCTCCGAAGGCGAAGGTCGCACGTTCGAATCGTGTCGGGTCCGCCAATATTTCAACGACTTAAGTCAGCCATTTTGACTCCGTATTTTTGGTCTAGCGCGCATATAGCGCGCAAAATTTGGGGCCTGGCGGCAATACGTCGCAAGCTTTTTCGCGAACGCGTGTGGCGGGTGAGCTGCCCATCTGGGGTGGCGATATCCCCCAATGGCGTCGAATTCTTTGCTGGTTGGAGACGTCGCCAAGATTTATCCCTTTCCAGGGAGCCCAAATTCCCGAGGAGATCGAATGCAAAGGCGCATGGCCCAAGACCCGGTGCTTGTGGCGGCAAAGCTCCTCACGCCGACTCCCAAACCGCAGCTTCTGGCCGCAATTGAGTTCGTCGCCGAGCCCATTCGGGCGGCGATCACGCGTGCCGCTCCGCTCACCCGGGTCCAATTACGCAAGAAACTGGCGAAACTCACCAGCGCGGCGCGGCTCTTGAGGGACGCCTTCGCTGATCCTGTCATGGCGGGTGTAGTGCGTCCGGTGGCGGCCCAATGGGTGTCCCGCGAGGGCGGCGTGGTGAACGAGCGTGCCCTGAAAGCCCTTGCGGACGGGCTGGAGGGCTATGCCACGAAAATTCAGGCAGGGGGGCCGGGCAGCTCGACGGTCCAGGACAGCCTGGGCGCGCCGCGTGCAACGCTCCTCTGCGCCGTAGCGGTCTTGAGCTTGTTCGAGACCGTGCGTGGTTAACGCCCGAGCGC
>JAGXAV010000618.1 GCA_018971455.1 Rhodospirillales bacterium | reverse complement strand
GATCGCGGATTCCGGCGCGCCGCGGCGGGTGAGGAGCAGGCGGTGCAGCGCCTCGCCGAGCGGCATGGCGATGCCGGCCTCGGCGGCGCGGGCGGCGAGCGGGCCGATCCAGGCGGCGGCCGCGGCTTCAAGGGCGGCGGCGCCGCTGCCCGGCGCGAGGGCGGCCAGCGCGGCGGCGGCGCGCGGCTCCCATGCAGCCGGCAGCGAGACGGGGCGGGAGGCCGAGTCGGGATCGGCGGCGGCGGTGGTGCGGCGCAGGCGTACGCCGCGCCAGGGGCTGGCTTTCGTCATGCCCGGAGGCTAGGCCGGGCGCCGCGACTCGGGAAGCGTATTTTGCGGTTGTTTTTATCCGCACCACAAAATGCTGTGGATAATCGGCGGAACGGCGCGCCGGATCCCTCAGTGGCGCCGGCGATGGGCCCAGCGCCGCAGCGCGACCAGGGACCAGACTGCCTCCACCATGCCGAACGGCCAGGCGCCCTGGAGGAAGCCATAGGCCGAGCCCAGCGCGCAGGCGGCGGCGAAGCCCAGCGTCCAGCCCGCGCCGCGCCCGTCCAGCGCGTAGCACACCAGCATGGCGGTGACGGCGAACAGGCCGAAGGCGGTCAGCGGATCCATGAAGGCCTTTCCTGCCGGCGGCCGGTGCCTCGCCCGCGCACGATCCCGGCGCGCCACCATGGACCGCGCGGCGCGGCCCGCCTATATCTGCGCCATGGACATCGGCACCCGAATCAACACTTGGCTGCACGGCCGCAAGATCGGCCGCGACGGCGATGGCAACACCTATTACGAGGATCGGCGCAGCCGCGGCGACGAGAAGCCGCGCCGCTGGGTGATTTACGCCGGCGCGGCCGAGGCCAGCGCCGTGCCGCCGGAATGGCACGCCTGGCTGCACTACACCACGGACGCGCCGCTGCCCGAGACGGGGCGGCGGGCCTGGCAGAAGCCGCACCACGCCAATGCCACCGGCACCGCCGCCGGCTACCGCCCGCCCGGCCACGACTACAAGGGCGGCGTGCGCGCGCATGCCACGGGCGACTACGAAGCCTGGACGCCCGGCAGCTAGCAATGGCGCAGCGCAACACCGGCGAAGTGATGGCCGGCGCGATCGTGCTGGTGGTGGCGCTCGGCTTCCTCGGCTACGCGGTGGCCAATACCGGGCGCGGCGTCGTTGCCGGCTACACGCTGCATGCCCGCTTCGATCACATCGACGGCATCGTCGTCGGCTCGGATGTGCGGCTCGCCGGCGTGAAGGTGGGAACCGTCACCGGCACCAGCGTCGATCCCAAGACCTACCAGGCGGTGGTGAGCTTCACCATCGAGCCCTCGCTGCGCCTGCCGACCGATTCGGCGGCGCTGGTCGGCAGCGATTCGCTGCTCGGCGGCAACGTGCTCTCGCTCTCGCCGGGCGGCGACGACAAGATGATCCCCGATGGCGGCACGGTGGGCATCACCCAGTCCGCCCCCAGCCTGCAGGACCTGCTCGGCAAGTTCATCTTCAGCGTGACCGATCTCAGCAAGAACGTGCAGAAGCAGCTCGACAAGGCGGCGCCGAAATGAGCCTCTCCGCCCCCGAGCTGTGGCCACAGAGCGACGGGGCGCCGGTGTCGTGCCGCGAGAAGCTGCGCACGCTGGCGGAGAACCATGCGGAACTGGCGCAGGTGATGCAGGACGCCTTCGAGGACGCCGTGCTGATGGGCGTGGACGAGGCGGCGATGCGCGCCATCCTCGCCGACATGGTGGCCGCCCTGCGCAGCCCGAAGCGGCCCGCCGGACATTGAGCGCTCGCCCGCAGACCGGCGGCCACCGGGGCCTTGCCATCGTGT
>JAGXAV010000617.1 GCA_018971455.1 Rhodospirillales bacterium | reverse complement strand
GCCGTCAGGCCCGAGGATAACGGCAACATCGAGGGCGACAAGCTGGTGCCCGCCTGCCCGGCGCCGCGCCGCGTGCTGGCCGGCAAGCCCGGCCAGCTGGTGACGCAGTACGAGTTCGCGCGCGCCGGCATCATCACCGAGGAGATGATCTACGTCGCCCACCGCGAGAATCTCGGCCGCGCCAAGGCGCTGGACAGTGCTGCGGCGACCATCGCCGACGGCGAGAGCTTCGGCGCCGCGATCCCCGCCTTCGTCACCCCGGAATTCGTCCGCAGCGAGATCGCGCGCGGGCGCGCCATCATCCCGGCCAACATCAACCACCCCGAGCTTGAGCCGGTCATCATCGGGCGCAACTTCCTGGTCAAGATCAACGCCAATATCGGCAATTCGGCGGTGACCTCCTCGGCGGCGGACGAGGTCGAGAAGCTGGTCTGGGCGATCCGCTGGGGCGGCGACACGGTGATGGACCTGTCCACCGGGCGGAACATTCACAACATCCGCTCCTGGATCATGCGCAACTCGCCGGTGCCGATCGGCACGGTGCCGATCTACCAGGCGCTGGAGAAGGTCGGCGGCGACCCCGACAAGCTCGACTGGGAGGTCTTCCGCGACACGCTGATCGAGCAGGCCGAGCAGGGGGTGGACTACTTCACCATCCATGCCGGCGTGCGCCTGGCCTACGTGCCGCTGACGGCGAAGCGCGTCACCGGCATCGTCAGCCGCGGCGGCTCGATCATGGCGCGCTGGTGCCTCGCCCATCACAAGGAGAGCTTCCTCTACGAGCGGTTCGACGAAATCTGCGACATCATGCGCAAGTACGATGTCTCCTTCTCGCTCGGCGACGGGCTGCGCCCGGGCTCCGGCGCGGACGCCAACGACGCGGCGCAGTTCGCCGAGCTGGAGACGCTGGGCGAGCTCACCCGGATCGCCTGGGACAAGGGCTGCCAGGTGATGATCGAAGGCCCCGGCCATGTGCCGATGCACAAGGTGAAGGTCAACATGGACAAGCAGCTCGCCGCCTGCGGCGAGGCGCCCTTCTACACGCTCGGACCGCTGACCACCGACATCGCGCCGGGCTACGACCACATCACCTCGGCGATCGGGGCGGCGATGATCGGCTGGTTCGGCACGGCGATGCTCTGCTACGTGACGCCGAAGGAGCATCTGGGCCTGCCCAACCGCGATGACGTCAAGACCGGCGTCATCACCTACCGCATCGCCGCCCACGCCGCCGACCTCGCCAAGGGCCATCCGGCGGCGAAGCTGCGCGATGACGCGGTGAGCCGGGCGCGCTTCGAATTCCGCTGGGAGGATCAGTTCAACCTGGCGCTGGACCCCGACACGGCGCGCCAGTTCCATGACGAGACGCTGCCCAAGGACGCCCACAAGGTGGCGCATTTCTGCTCGATGTGCGGACCGAAATTCTGCTCCATGAAGATCACCCAGGACATCCGGGCCGATGCCGCGCGGATGGCCGGAATGGAGCAGATGAGCGAGACCTTCAAGGCCAAGGGCAGCGCCATCTACGTGCCCGAGGCGGCGGCGGAATAGACGGCATGGAGTACCGCAATCTCGGGCGCAGCGGCGTCGCCGTCTCGCCGCTGTGCCTGGGCGCGATGATGTTCGGGGGCGCCACCGAGGAAGCGGCCAGCGCGCGCATCATCGGCGCCGCCCGCGATCAGGGCATCAACTTCATCGATACGGCCGATGCCTACAACGAGGGCCGCTCGGAGGAGGTGGTGGGCCGCGCCATCACCGCCCATCGCGACTGGTGGGTGCTGGCGACCAAGCTCGCCAACCCCACCGGGCCAGGCCCCAACGCGCGTG
>JAGXAV010000616.1 GCA_018971455.1 Rhodospirillales bacterium | reverse complement strand
CACCCCTTCCCCTTCATCCCCAACATGGGGCTGGTGATGGTGCTGCGGCTGGTGCGCGACGAGGACGGGCACGGCATGCAGGCGCTGATCCCGCTGCCGGCGCAGATCGAGCGCTTCGTCCGCCTGCCGGCCGGCACCGACGGCACCATCCGCTTCGTGCTGCTCGAACATCTCGTCGGGCTGTGCCTGGACCGGCTGTTCCCGGGCTTCCGCGTCACCGGCCAGGGCATGTTCCGCCTCATCCGCGACACCGACGTGGAGTTCGAGGAAGAGGCCGAGGATCTCGTGCGCTCCTACGAGACGGCGCTGAAGCGCCGCCGCCGCGGGGTCGCGATCCGCCTGTCCTGCGGCGACGACATGCCGGAGGAATTGCGCGAGCTGGTGGTCGATGAGCTCGAGGCATCGGCGCAGGAAATATACGTCCGCGGCGGCATTCTGGGCCTCGTCGATCTGCGCCAGCTGATCGTCGATGACCGGCCGGATCTGCTGTTCCCGCCCTACACGCCGCGCTTCCCCGAGCGCATCCGCGATTTCGGCGGCGACTGCTTCGCCGCCATCCGCGCCAAGGACATCATCGTCCACCACCCCTTCGAAAGCTTCGACGTGGTGGTACAGTTCCTCCGCCAGGCCGCCGGCGACCCGCAGGTGGTGGCGGTGAAGCAGACGCTCTACCGCACCAGCCGCGACAGCCCGATCGTCAAGGCGCTAATCGAGGCGGCCGAGGCGGGCAAATCGGTCACCGCCATGGTGGAGCTGCGCGCCCGCTTCGACGAGGAGGCCAATATCCGCCTCGCCCGCGTGCTGGAGGCGGCCGGCGTGCAGGTGGTGTTCGGCTTCACCGAGTTGAAGACGCACGCCAAGCTCTCGCTGGTGGTGCGCAGGGAGGGGCAGACGATGCGCAGCTACGCGCATTTCGGCACCGGCAACTACCACCCGATCACCGCGCGCGTGTACACCGACCTGAGCTTCTTCACCTGCGACCCGGACCTGACGCGCGACGCGGCGCGGCTGTTCAACTACATGACCGGCTACGCGACCCCGGAGAAGATGGATGCGCTGGCGTTCAGCCCGCTGACCACACGCGCCGTGCTGATGGAGCTGATCGACCGCGAGATCATGTTCGCCGCCGAGGGCCGGCCGGCCGGCATCTGGCTCAAGCTCAACAGCCTGGTGGACGACGCCCTGATCGACCGGCTCTACGACGCCTCGCGCGCCGGGGTGAAGGTGATGGCGGTGGTGCGCGGCATCTGCTGCCTGCGCCCGGGCGTGCCCGGCCTGTCGGAGAACATCCGGGTCAAATCCATCGTCGGGCGCTTTCTCGAGCACAGCCGCATCTGCGTCTTCGGCAACGGCCACGCGCTGCCCAGCCGCCATGCCCGCGTCTATATCAGCTCGGCGGACTGGATGACGCGCAACATGGAGTGGCGGGTGGAGACGCTGGTGCCGATCCACAATCCGACGGTGCACGCGCAGGTGCTGGACCAGATCATGGTGGTGAATCTGAAGGATTCCGTGCAGTCGTGGGAACTGGGTGGCGACGGCACCTGGCAGCGCGTCGCGCCGGGCAGGAAACCGGTGTCGGCACACGAGTATTTCATGACCAATCCGTCGCTGTCGGGCCGCGGCTCGGCACTGCACGGCCCGGCGATCGCCTCGCCGCTGCCGCTGCATCGGCGACCCGACCGCGTGAACCAGGACTGATCGCATGCCCTACAGCCCGCCCGCCGACGCGCCACGCTGTGCGGTGGTGGACCTTGGATCGAACTCGGTGCGTCTCGTCGTGTTCGAGGGGCAGAGCCGCAATCCGGTAGGGATATTCAACGAAAAG
>JAGXAV010000615.1 GCA_018971455.1 Rhodospirillales bacterium | reverse complement strand
GGGTGAGCGGCGTTGCCAGAAGAATGCGGCGGATGCCGATGCCGGCTTCGGGAAACGCCTTCGCCGCGGCGCCGATCACGGCGCGCAGCTCGGCCTCCACCGCCGCCGGCTGCTCCTCCGGCACGATCCGACGGTCGAGGCGGAAGGTGACGCGATCGGGCACCACGTTGGTGTTGATGCCGCCCGAGATCAGCCCGACGGTCAGCTGCGGCGCGCCGATGCCGTCGATCGCCGAGAGGCGGGCGGCGAGCCCGCCGCGCCAGGCATAGAGGGCGGCCAGAATGGCGGTCGCCGCCTCCAGCGCATCGATGCCGGTGGCGGGCTTGGCGGCATGGGCGGACCGGCCGGTGACCTCCACCTCCAGATGCAGCGCCCCGTTATGCGCCTGCGTCACGCCATAGGAAAACCCCGCGCCGAGCGCGATGTCGGGCTTGCTGATGCCCTCGCGCAGCAGCCAGGCGGGGCCGATCTCGCCGCCGCTTTCCTCGTCATAGGTGATGTGCAGCTCCACCGCGCCGCGCAGCGCCAGGCCCGATTGCACCAGCGCCTGCAGGGCGAACCCGTAGGTGGCGATATCGGATTTCGACACCGCGACGCCGCGGCCGTACATCCAGCCATCGCGGATCTCGGCGCCGTACGGGTCCGCCGTCCACCCCTCGCCCGGCGGCACCACGTCGCCATGCGCGTTGAGCGCGATGGTCGGGCCCGGGCCGAAGCGGTGGCGCACGACGAGGTTGGTCGCCGAGATCATGCCATGGGCGCGCGCCAGCTCGGCCGGCACGGCGTGGCGCTCCACGGTGAAGCCGAGCCCTTCCAGCAGCCCGGCGGTGCGCGCGGCGTGGGGGGCACAATCGCCCGGCGGATTGTCCGACGGCACGCGCACCAGCTCGGCGAGGAAGGCCCGCTCCGCCTCGCGGCGGGCGGCGAGGAAGGCGCACAGTTCGGGGCGGTCGGTCGGCGTCATGGCGGGAGTCTCCTGCTGGCCCCGGCGTACAGGCCCGCGCCGCTCGCGTCCAGCGCGGCCACGCGCGATACTGCGGCATGCTGCCGGACCCGCTTGCCCGCGACGCCCTGCCGGTCGCCACCATCGCCCTGGCGCGCCATCTGCTCGGCCGCCTCGTCGTGCGCGTGGACCCGGACGGCGTGCGGATCGGCCGCATCGTGGAGACCGAGGCCTATCCGCCCGGCGACCCGGCGCTGCACGCCTATCGCGGCATGACGCCGCGCAACCGCGCGCTCTTCCTGCCGCCGGGACATGCCTACGTGTATCTCTGCTATGGCACCTCGTTCATGCTCAACGTGTCGAGCGAGGCGGAGGGCATCGGCGCCGGCGTGCTGCTCCGCGCGCTGGAGCCGCTGGAGGGAATTGCCGCGATGCAGGCGGCCCGTGGCGGCAGGCGGCTGCGCGATCTCGCGCGCGGGCCGGGGCGGCTGGCCGCCGCGCTGGCCATCGACCGCAGCCTCGACAGCGGCGATCTGTGCGCGCGCGGGCCGCTCTACCTCGCCGAGGACGCCGCGCCGCGCGGCGCGATCCGCCGCACCACGCGGATCGGCCTGACCAAGGCGGCCGAGCGGCGGCTGCGCTTCGTGTTGCGCGCGAGCCCGTTCGCCAGCGGGCCCGCCGCGCTCAACCGCTGATCATTCCGCGGCCATCGCGAGCGCGCGGGCGCCGAGCCGGCCGAGCAGGCGCGCCCGCTCATCAGCCGCCTCGCGCATCGCCTTTTCCTTGATGTGGCCGAAGCCACGGATGCGCTCGGGCAGGCTGGCCAGCGCGACGGCGACAGGCAGCGTCTCGGGCGACAGGGTTTTCAGGATGTGCTCGACGGCGACTT
>JAGXAV010000047.1 GCA_018971455.1 Rhodospirillales bacterium | reverse complement strand
CGAATACCGCGACCAGACCGATGACCAGGTCACGATCGACTCGGCCAATGCCATCAAGCAGTACGGCGTGGGCGTGAAATGCGCCACCATCACCCCGGACGAGGCGCGGGTGGCGGAGTTCAAGCTGAAGAAGATGTGGCGCAGCCCGAACGGCACCATCCGCAACATTCTCGACGGTACAATCTTTCGCGAGCCCATCATCTGCCAGAACGTGCCGCGCCTCGTGCCGCATTGGAGCCAGCCGATCGTCATCGGCCGCCACGCCTATGGCGATATCTATCGCGCCACCGAAACCAAGATCCCCGGCGCCGGCCGCGTCACCCTGAACTACCAGCCGGCCGGCGGCGGCCCCGCCCAGGTGATGGAGGTGTTCGACTTCAAGGGCGCCGGCGTCGCGATGGGCATGCACAACACCAAGGAATCCATCGAGGGTTTCGCGCGGGCCAGCTTCAATTACGGCCTGGCGCGCAAATACCCGGTGTACCTGTCCACCAAGAACACCATCCTCAAAGCCTATGACGGCATGTTCAAGGACGTGTTCCAGGAGATCTTCGACGCCGAGTTCAAGGCGCGCTACGACGCGCTGAAGCTGACCTACGAGCACCGCCTGATCGATGACATGGTGGCCAGCGCGCTGAAGTGGAATGGCGGCTATGTGTGGGCGTGCAAGAACTACGACGGCGACGTGGAGAGCGACATCGTCGCCCAGGGCTTCGGCAGCCTCGGCCTGATGACCAGCGTGCTGATGAGCCCGGACGGCAACACGGTGGAGAGCGAGGCCGCGCACGGCACGGTGACGCGCCATTACCGCGAGCACCAGAAGGGCCGCGAGACCAGCACCAACCCGATCGCCTCGATCTTCGCCTGGACGCGCGGGCTGATCTATCGCGGCCGCTTCGACAACACCCAGGACGTCACCGATTTCGCCGAGACGCTGGAGCGGGTCTGCGTCCAGACCGTGGAAAGCGGGGCGATGACCAAGGACCTCGCCAGCCTGATCGGGCCCGCGCAACCCTGGCTGAACACCCAGGACTTCCTTGCCAGGATCGATGCCAACCTCAAGCTGGCAATGGCCTGACACGGCGTTGCGCTATTGCATCTTCTCCCTACATGCTGCGGGCATGTAGGGAGAAATGCGATGGATGATCTGGCAGGTAGCGGGCTGGCGGATAACGGGCTGGCGGATAGCGGGCTGGCGAGCAACGGTCTGGCGGGCCTGATCGCGCCGCCGCTGGCGCGGCGCGGCTTCGTGATGAGCAGCCTGATCGGCGGGCTCACGCTGGCCACCACGCGCGTCGAGGCGCAGGTCATCCACACCGACAGCACCGGGCTGGTCGCCGGCGAGGTGCAGATCCCGGTCACCGACGGCAGGCTGCCGGGCTATTTCGCCCGCCCGGTGGGCGCCGGCCCGTTTCCCATCGTGCTGGTGAACGAGGAGATCTTCGGCGTCCACGCCTACATCAAGGATATCTGCCGGCGGCTGGCCAAGCTCGGCTATGCCGCCATCGCGCCGGAGATCTATGCGCGGCTGGCCGATCTGTCGAAGATGACGGATGCGAGCCAGATCTTCGCCCAGGTGATCAGCAAGGCGCCGGACGCCACCATGCTCTCCGACCTCGACAGCGCGGTGGCCTATGCCGCGGCCCATGGCGGCGATATCGCGCGGCTCGGCGTGACCGGCTTCTGCCGCGGCGGGCGCAACACCTGGATGTATGCCGCCCACAACCCCCGGCTGAAGGCCGCCGTCGCCTGGTATGGCCCGATCCTCGGAACCCCCAGCGCGATCCAGCCGCATACGGTGATGGACATCGCCGGCGATATCCACTGCCCGCTGCTCGGCCTCTATGGCGGCAAGGATGGCAGCATCCGGGAGGCGGACGTGCAGGCCGCCGCCGCCAAGGCGCGCGCCGCCGGCAAGACCGTGGAGATCGTCTTCTATCCCGATGCCGGGCATGGGTTTCATGCCGATTACCGCCCGAGCTACAAGCCGGTCGACGCCGCCGATGGCTGGACCCGCATGCAGGCGTGGTTCCGAAACTACGGGGCGATCTGAGCCCGTCTACGCCACCAGCACCTCGATTGCGGTCGATTTGAACATGACGACGACCGGCGCGCCCGGCACGAGGTCGAGGCGCGCCACCGCGTCGGGCGTCACCCGGGCGAGGATCGCCTGGCCCTCGGCGAGCACCTCCACCAACGCGGTGTGGCGCCCGGTGTCGATGGTGACGGCTCGCACCCGGGCCGGCAGCACGTTCTGCACGCTCACCGGCCCCGGCATGTCGCGCGCCAGGATGACGTCCCGCGCCGGGATGCGCAGCCGCACGGCGTGGCCGGGCGCCATCGCAAGCTGCGGCACGCGGATGGCGGCCGCGCCGAAGGCCAGCGTGCTGAGCTGGCGCGCCGGGTCGTGGCCGGCGACGTGGGTGGCGATCACCGCACCGGCATCGTCGCGCGCCGCCCAGGCCAGGTCGCCGCGCGCCGACATCTCGCCGAGCGGGCCGGCGGCCACGACCCGCCCGCCTTCCAGCAGCACCAGCGTATCGGCGAGCTGAACCACCTCGTCGGCGGCGTGGGTGACGTAGAGCACGGGCAGCGCCCAGGCCGCCTTGAGCCGCGCCAGATAGGGCAGGATCTCATCCTTGCGCGCGGCATCGAGGCTGGCCAGCGGCTCGTCCAACAGCAGCAGCGCGGGCTGGGCAAGCAGCGCGCGGCCGATCGCCACGCGCTGGCGCTCGCCGCCCGAGAGGCTGGCCGGGCGGCGCGCGAGCAGACCGCCCAGGCCCAGCACATCGACCACCTCATCGAAGCCGATGATGCGCGCGCCCGGGGCGGCGCGGCGCAGCCCGTAGCGCAGGTTGCCGCTGACCGCGAGGTGGGGGAAGAGCCGCGCATCCTGGAACACCAGCCCGACCCGCCGCCGCTCGGCCGGCACGTGCAGCCCGGCCGCGCTGTCGGCGAGCAGGCGCCCGGCCACCTCGATGCGCGCCGCGTCGGGCCGCAGCAGCCCGGCCACCGCCGCCACCACGCTCGACTTGCCCGCCCCCGAGGGGCCGAACAGCACCACCACGCCCGGGGTCGGCGCGGTGAAGGCGATATCGAGCGCGAAGCCGGGGAAGCGGTGGCGCAGGGCGAGGGAGAAGCTCACCGCCCGATGGCTGCCTGCAGGCGGCGGCCGACCCATTCGGAGAGCACGAGGCCGCCAAGCGCCAGCGCCATCGACATCAGCGACAGCCGGGCCGCCGCGGCCTCGCCGCCGGGGCTTTGCAGCGCCGAATAGATGGCCAGCGGCAGGGTCTGCGTCTGGCCGGGGATGTTGGCCGCGAAGGTGATCACCGCGCCGAACTCGCCGAGGCAGGTGGCGAAGCCGACAATGGCGGCGACCAGGATGCCGGGGGCGGCCAGCGGCAGGGTGACGGTCAGCAGCCGGTCGAGCGGGCCGGCGCCGAGGGTGCGCGCGGCCTGTTCGAGACCGGGATCCACCGCCTCCAGCGACAGGCGGATGGCGCGCAGCATGATGGGAAAGATCATCACCGCGCAGGCCAGGCTGGCGCCGGCGGTGGTGAAGGCGAGCCGGATATCGAACCAGCGGTGCAGCAGGGCGCCGACCGGCCCGCGAATGCCGAACACCAGCAGCAGCAGCCAGCCCGTCACCACCGGCGGCAGCACCATCGGCAGGTGCAGCGCGGCACTGAGCAGCCAGCGGCCCGGAAAAGCGTGACGGGCGAGCAGCCAGGCCACCAGGACGGCCAGCGGCAGGCCGAAGCCGACGGCACGCCCGGCGACCGCGAGGGTCAGCCGCACCGCCTGCCACTCGCCCTGCGACAATGCCAGCGCCGCGAGCCCCTCCGCCATGCCAGCCCCTCCGTCGCCGGCACGCGCCGGCGGCCGGACGTTATATGGACCTGGACATATCGGGCAAGCGCGCCCGCCGCGACGGGGGAAGGATCAGCCGGAGGGTGCGGCAGGGCGCGTGTGCAGGTCCGCCGCCGGATCGTGATGGTCGAGCAGCGCCACGGCCTCGCGCGCCACCGGATCAAGCCCGACGCCGCCGGCGGCGAAATGCACCAGCATGGCGGCGCGCATGCGGGGCTCCCAGAAGCGAAGGATATGGTCGGCCACCTGGCGCGCCGCCTGCCCGCCAGGCTGGCTGGCGAAGAAGCGGCTGATCTGGTTGGCCATCATGACCAGCTTGTCAGGCGACATGCTGCCTCGCAGGCGCGGCGACGCGCGCGGCATGGGTGAAGACCTCGAACTCCGCGCCGCGGGCGATGCCGACCAGCGTGATGCCGGCGGCCTCGGCGGTGCGCACGGCCAGCGCGGTGGGCGCGGAAATGGCGGCCAGCACCGGCGCGCCGATCATCGCCGCCTTCTGCACCAGCTCCACCGACAGCCGGCTCGACAGCACGACGATGCCCGCCTCCACCGTGCGGCCGGCGCGGGCCAGCGCGCCGGCCAGCTTGTCGAGCGCGTTGTGCCGGCCGACATCCTCGCGCAGCAGGAACGCGCCGCCCGGCTGCCAGAACCCCGCGGCATGCACGGCGTGGGTCTGGCTGTTGATGTCCTGGGCCGGCTCCAGCGCGGCCATCGCGGCGATGAGTCCGGCCGCATCGGTGCGCCATTGCGCCGCCACGCGCGGCACGCTGCGCGCCGCCTCGGCCAGGCTCTCCAGCCCGCACATGCCGCACCCGGCCGGCCCGATATAGCGGCGGCGGCGCGCGGCGAAGGCGTCGGACGGGCCGCTCGCGAGCCACATGCGCAGATTGATGCCGTCGCGCCCGGGCACGATTTCAAGATCGCTGATCTCGCCCGCCGCCGTCACCACCCCCTCGGTGAGGCTGAAGCCGACGGCGAAATCCTCCAGATCGACGGGGCTGGCCATCATCACCGCATGGGTGGCGCCGTCATAGGTCAGCGCCACCGGCACCTCCTCGGCGAGCAGGCGGGCGTCGCGGCGCGCCCGCCCCGCCTGCCATCGTTCCGTGGTCACCGAAAGGACGGGGCGGGGCATCATTCGGCCGCCGGCGCCGCCGCGACATGCCGGCTGGCGGCACTGTGGGCGCGATAGCGACGCTGCCAGTCCGTCGGACCATTGGTGGGCGAGACCTGCACGGCCGTCACCTTGTATTCCGGGCAGTTTGTTGCCCAATCCGACTGGTCTGTGGTGACCACGTTGGCCTGCGTCTCGGGATGGTGGAAGGTGGTGTAGACAACGCCGGGCGCCACGCGGTCGGTGATATGGGCGCGCAGGCTGGTGGCGCCGGCGCGGCTCTGCACGCGCACCCAGTCACCCTCGCGCACGCCGCGCATTTCCGCGTCGTTCGGATGGATCTCCAGCCGGTCCTCCTCATGCCAGCGGAGATTCTCCGTGCGCCGCGTCTGCGCGCCGACATTGTACTGGCTGAGGATCCGCCCGGTGGTCAGCAGCAGCGGGAAGCGCTGGCCCGTGCGCTCCTCGCTCGGCACGTAGTCGGTGATCGCGAACCGGCCCTTTCCGCGGGCGATATGGCCGACATGCATCACCGGCGTGCCGGTGGGTGCCGCCTCGTTGCAGGGCCACTGCACCGAGCCCACGCGGTCGAGCAGCTCGTAGGACACGCCGGCGAAGGCGGGTGTCGTCGCCGCCACCTCGGCCATGATCTGCGCGGGATGGGTGTAGGTCCAGTCGAGCCCCATGGCGCGGGCCAGCGCCTGGGTGATCTCCCAGTCCGCCATCCCCGAGCGCGGCGGCATGACGCGGCGGACGCGGTTGATGCGCCGCTCGGCATTGGTGAAGGTGCCGTCCTTCTCGAGGAAGGTGGAGCCGGGCAGGAAGACGTGGGCGTAGTCGGCGGTTTCGTTCAGGAACAGATCCTGCACCACGACGCATTCCATCGCCGCGAGCCCGGCGGCGACGTGCGCGGTATCGGGATCGGACTGCACGATGTCCTCGCCCTCGATGTAGAGGCCCTTGAAGGTGCCGTCGGCCGCCGCGTCGAGCATGTTGGGAATGCGCAGCCCCGGCTCGGTGGGCAGGGCCACGTGCCACATCCGCTCGAATATTTCGCGCGTGGCGCTGTCGCTGACATGGCGGTAGCCGGGATATTCATGCGGGAAGGAGCCCATGTCGCAGGCGCCCTGCACGTTGTTCTGACCACGCAGCGGATTGACCCCCACGCCGGGCCGGCCAAGGTTGCCGGTGGCCATGGCGAGATTGGCGATCGCCATCACCGTCGTCGTGCCCTGGCTGTGCTCGGTGACGCCGAGGCCGTAATAGATCGCGGCATTTCCGCCGGTGGCGTAGAGGCGGGCTGCGTCGCGGATCAGTCCGGCATCGATGCCGGCAAGCGAGGCCACGGCCTCCGGGCTATGGCGCTGCTCGGCCACGAAGTCCGCCCAGGCCTGGAACCCGTCCCAGTCGCACTGGGTGCGGACATAATTCTCATCGACCAGCCCCTCGGTGACGATGACATGGGCCAGCGCCGTCAGCACGGCAACATTGGTGCCGGGCCGCAGGGCGAGGTGGAAATCGGCCGAGACATGCGGCGTATGGACGAGGTCGATGCGCCGCGGGTCGATGACGATGAGGCGGGCGCCTTCGCGCAGGCGGCGTTTCATGCGCGAGGCGAAGACGGGATGCGCGTCGGTCGGGTTGGCGCCGATCACCAGCATCACATCGCACTGCTCGACACTGTCGAAATCCTGGGTGCCGGCCGAGGTGCCATAGGCGGCGCCCAGCCCATAGCCGGTCGGCGAATGGCAGACACGGGCGCAGGTATCGACATTGTTGTTGCCGAAGCCGGACCGCACCAGTTTCTGGATCAGGTAGGTCTCCTCATTGGTGCAGCGCGAGGAGGTGATGGCGCCGATGCTGTCGCGGCCATGGGTTTTCTGCAATCTGGCGAATTCACGCGCGACGTGGCCGAGCGCCTCCTCCCAACTCACCTCCCGCCAGGGACCGGTGGTTCTGGCACGCAGCATCGGCCTGGTGATGCGGTCGCGATGGGTGGCGTAGCCGAAGGCGAAGCGGCCCTTGACGCAGGAATGGCCGTGATTGGCCCGCCCGTCCTTGTAGGGCACCATGCGCACTAGCTCGCCGCCGCGCATCTCCGCCTTGAAGCTGCACCCGACGCCGCAATAGGCGCAGGTGGTGACGACGGCGTGCTCCGGCTGGCCGATCTCGATGACCGAGTTCTCGATCAGCGTCGCGGTCGGGCAGGCCTGCACGCAGGCGCCGCAGCTGACGCATTCGGAGGCGAGAAAATCCTCGTCCATTCCAGCTGCGACTTTCGAGGCGAAGCCGCGCCCCTCGATGGTCAGCGCGAAGGTGCCCTGCACCTCCTCGCAGGCGCGCACGCAGCGCGAGCAGACGATGCATTTGGCCGGGTCGAAGGTGAAATACGGATTGGACGTGTCCTTCTGCTGACCCAGATGGTTCGCGCCCTCATCGCCATAGCGCACCTCACGCAGCCCGACCGCGCCCGCCATGTCCTGCAGCTCGCAATCGCCATTGGCCGCACAGGTCAGGCAGTCCAGCGGATGGTCGGAGATGTAGAGCTCCATCACCCCGCGGCGCAGCTGCTTGAGGCGCTCGCTCTGGGTGGCGACCGCCATGCCGGCGGCGACCGGCGTGGTGCAGGAGGCCGGCGTGCCGCTGCGCCCTTCGATCTCCACCAGGCAGAGCCGGCAGGATCCGAAAGCGGCCAGGCTGTCGGTGGCGCAGAGTTTCGGCACGGTGACGCCGGCCTCCATGGCCGCGCGCATGATCGAGGTGCCTTCCGGCACCATGACCGCCATGCCGTCGATGGTGAGCGAGACCATGCCAGCGGAGCCGGATGGCGGCGTGCCGTGGTCGGTTTCCTGGATCAGGCCCATCGGTCCTCGTCCTTCACGCCGCGGCGCGGGCGCGCGCGGCGAAATCCTCGGGGAAATGGCGCAACGCGCTCAGCACCGGGAAGGGCGTGAACCCGCCCAGGGCGCAGAGCGAGCCGAGCCGCATGGTGGCGCAGAGGTCTTCCAGCAGGGCGGTGTTCTCGCCAACGCGCTCGCCCCGCATGATGCGCTCGATCACCTCGCGCCCGCGCACCGCGCCGATGCGGCAGGGCGTGCATTTCCCGCAGGATTCGAGGGCGCAGAACGCCATGGCGAAGCGCGCCATCTCCGCCATGTCCACGCTGTCGTCGAACACCACCAGGCCGCCATGGCCGATCAGCCCGTCCTGCGCGGCGAAGGCCTCGTAATCATAGGGCGTGTCAAACAGCGCGGGCGGGAAATAGGCGCCGAGCGGGCCGCCGGCCTGCACCGCGCGCACCGGACGGCCGCTCGCCGTGCCGCCGCCGATCCGCATGACCAGTTCGCCGAGGGTGACGCCGAAACCGGCCTCGAACAATCCGCCATGGCGGATGTTGCCGGCGAGCTGGATCGGCATGGTGCCGCGCGAGCGGCCGATGCCGAAGGCCGCATAGGCGGCGCCGCCGCGATGCAGGATCGTGGGGATCGTCGCCAGCGACAGCAGGTTGTTGACCACCGTGGGCTCGCCGAACAGGCCGTGATGGGCGGGCAGTGGCGGCTTGGCGCGCACCATGCCGCGTCGTCCCTCCAGGCTTTCCAACAGCGCCGTCTCCTCGCCGCAGACATAGGCGCCCGCGCCGACGCGCAATTCAAGATCGAAGCGCGTGGCCGAACCCAGCACGCCGCCCAGCAGCCCCTCGGCATAGGCGCGCTCGATGGCGGCCTGCATGGTTCGATTGGCATGGGGATATTCGGAGCGCGAATAGATGAAGCCCTGCGTCGCGCCGACGATGAAACCGGCGATCGCCATGCCTTCGATGAGTGCGAACGGATCGCCCTCCATCAGCATGCGGTCGGCAAAGGTGCCGCTGTCGCCTTCATCGGCGTTGCAGACGATGTATTTCTGCCGGCCGGGCGCGGCGCGCACGGTCTGCCATTTGACGCCGGTCGGAAACCCCGCGCCGCCGCGCCCGCGCAGGCCGGAGGCGACGATTTCGGCAAGCGCCGCGCCGGCCCCCAGTTCGAACGCGCGCGCCAGTCCGCGCAGCCCGTCATGGGTGCGGTAATCGGCCAGCGAGAGGGGATCGACGATGCCGCAGCGCGCGAAGGTCAGTCGGGTCTGGGCGGCGAGAAACGGATGCGCCTCCGGCCGTCCGATGCACAGCGGGTGCGCGCCGCCGGTCAGCATCCCGGCATCGAGCAGGCCGGCGATATCTGCCGGCGTGACCGGGCCATAGGCGATCCGCCCACCCGGCGTCTCGACCTCGACCAGCGGCTCGAGCCACATCATGCCGCGCGAGCCGGTGCGGGTGATGGCGATCTCTGCCCCGCGCGCCGCCGCCGCCGCCAGCGCCCGCGCGACGCCATCGGCCCCGACCGCGAGGGCGGCGGCATCGCGGGGGATGAAGAGCCGCGTGGTCATGGCGCCGGCCCGGGGTCGCGCGGCGCGCCGAGGGCCGCGTCGAGCATCGCGGCGTCGAGCCGGCCGAGCGGCGCGCCGTCGAGCAGCGC
>JAGXAV010000614.1 GCA_018971455.1 Rhodospirillales bacterium | reverse complement strand
GATGAGCAACGGCGCGGCGTTGCAGGTGCTGAGCGGCGCCCGGGTCAATCTCCGCGGCGCGGATGTCGGCACGCTGGCGAGCGGCCCGGTCGGCCTCGTCGCCAATGGCGCGGTGACGGTGACCGGCGCGGCCCTGGACACCACGGTCGGTGTCAACGCGGCGCAGATCATCGTCGGCGACGGGCCTTCGGGCGGCGGCACCGGCCTGCTCTCGCTCGGCACCACCGCGAGCGTCACGGACAGCGCCCTCATCCTCGGCTATGGCACCGGCAACCAGGGCGTGCTGGTGGTGGCGTCGGGCGCCAATCTCAGCCAGACCTCCGGCGGCCTGACCATCGGCGATGCCGGCGCCGGCACGCTGACGCTGAGCGGCGCGAGCGTGATCAGCGATGCCGGCAATGCGGTGATCGGGGCACTGGCCGGCGGCACCGGCACGGCGAGCCTGCGGGATTCCGGCGCGACCTGGTCGGTGGGCGGCACCCTCAGCGTGGGCGGCGCGGGTGCCGGCACGCTCTCGCTCGGCACGGCGGCCACGGGCGGGCCCAACCTCAGCACCGGCGTCCTGATGGTCGGCGCCAACGCGGGCGGCGTGGGCCGGATGACGGTGGCCAACAGCGCGGTGGTGACGGACAATGCCGCGCTGATCGTGGGTGAGGGCGGGGCGGGGTCCCTCGAGCTCGACGCGGCGAACGTCTCGGCGGCGGCGATCATCCTCGGCGACGCGGCCGGCAGCTCCGGCACGCTGAACGTGGCCTCGGCGTCGGCGACGCTGGCGGCGACCTCCTCGCTGGTGGTCGGCAACAGCGGCAGCGGCACCTTCGTGCTGGGGGCGGGGGTCAGCTTCAACGAGGGGCACGGCATCGATGTCGGCGCGCTCGCCGGCGGATCGGGCAGCCTACTGGTCAACGGCACGCTGAGCACCACGGGCTCCAATCTGCGCGTGGGGGTGGCCGGCAGCGGCCAGATGAACGTGGCGGCGGCGGGCTCCGTCAGCGTCAACGGCGCCTTCGCCGTCGGCTCGGCGGGAACCGGCAGCGGCTCGGTGACGCTGATGGGCGGCAGCATTTCGGCGGCGAGCCTCGCCGTCGGCGCCTCCTCGGCCATCCTGGGCAGCGGCAGCCTGGCGGTGGCGGGGGTCAGCAACAATGCGGGGCAGATCGTCGCCAGCGGCGGCACGCTGCGGCTCAACGCGGCGCTGACGGGCACCGGGTCGCTGCAGATCGGCGGCGCGTCGGTGCTGGAGCTGATCCAGGGCGCGCCGACCAGCCAATCCATCGTCTTCCAGGCCAGCGGGGCGAGCGAGCTGCTTGAACTGGTGGCGCCGAAGGCCGTCTCCAGCGTCATCAAGGGATTCGGCTCGCACACCACGATCGACCTGCTGGGAACGACGCATACCCTGACGCAGAGCTACGCCTACAACACCACGAGCCACGTGCTGACCGTGAGCGACCTCGGCACGGTGGAAGCAAGTTTCACCTTCGATGCCACGATGCCCAACACCAGCTTCCAGCTGATCGGCGACGGGCTGGGCACCGGCACGGACATCATTCCCTGCTTCTGCGCCGGCACCCGCATCGGCACCGTGCTCGGCCCGGTGCCGGTGGAGGCGCTGGTGGTCGGCGATCGCGTGGTCACCGCCGGGGGGCGGGTGCGGCCGATCATCTGGATCGGCCGGCGCAGCTACGAGGGGCGTTTCGTCGCCGCCAATCCGCAGCTCCAGCCGGTGCGCATCTGCGCCGGCGCGCTGGGGGGCGGCGTGCCGAAGCGGGACCTCTTCGTCTCGCCGCTGCACGCGCTGCTGATCGATGGCGTGCTGGTGCCGGCGGGCGGGCTGGTGAAC
>JAGXAV010000613.1 GCA_018971455.1 Rhodospirillales bacterium | reverse complement strand
ACCCAGTCGCTGGGCTGCTGGCACGGCTTCATCGGCCAGCAGAAGCTGATCTCGATCAAGAAGCATTTCGGCACGACCGACCGCCGGTACCTGTACCTGTCCGGCTGGATGATCGCCGCGCTGCGGTCCGAGTTCGGCCCGCTGCCCGACCAGTCGATGCACGAGAAGACCTCGGTCCCCGCGCTGATCGAAGAGCTGTACACCTTCCTGCGCCAGGCCGATTCGCGTGAGCTGAACCAGCTGTTCCGCGACATCGACGCCGCACGCGAAGCCGGCGACAAGGCCAAGGAAGAGAAGCTGCTCGACGCGGTCGACAACTACCAGACCCATATCGTGCCGATCATCGCCGACATCGATGCCGGCTTCGGCAATGCAGAGGCGACCTATCTTCTGGCCAAGAAGATGATCGAAGCCGGCGCCTGCGCGCTGCAGATCGAGAACCAGGTGTCCGACGAAAAGCAGTGCGGCCACCAGGACGGCAAGGTCACGGTCCCGCATGAGGACTTCCTGGCCAAGGTGCGCGCCTGCCGCTACGCCTTCCTGGAGCTGGGCGTCGAGAACGGCATCGACGCCGAGGCCGCGGCCCGGATGCGCCTGCAGAACCGTTTCAAGACCGGCCTGGAGATCGCGCGCTATACCGCCGACATCATGCGCCGCGACATGGCGGCCTATGACGCCGACCCGGCCAACTACACCCAGTCGCTGGGCTGCTGGCACGGCTTCATCGGCCAGCAGAAGCTGATCTCGATCAAGAAGCATTTCGGCACCACCGACCGGAAGTACCTCTACCTGTCGGGCTGGATGATCGCCGCGCTGCGCTCCGAGTTCGGCCCGCTGCCCGACCAGTCGATGCACGAGAAGACCTCGGTCCCGGCCCTGATCGAAGAGCTGTACACCTTTCTGCGCCAGGCCGACTCGCGTGAACTGAACCAGCTGTTCCGCGACATCGACGCGGCGCGCGAAGCCGGCGACACTGCCAAGGAAGAGAGGCTCTTGGACGCGGTCGACAACTTCCAGACCCATATCGTGCCGATCATCGCCGACATCGACGCCGGCTTCGGCAACGCCGAGGCGACCTACCTGCTCGCCAAGAAGATGATCGAGGCGGGCGCCTGCGCGCTGCAGATCGAGAACCAGGTCTCGGACGAGAAGCAGTGCGGCCACCAGGACGGCAAGGTCACCGTGCCGCACGAGGACTTCCTCGCCAAGATCCGCGCATGCCGCTACGCCTTCATGGAACTGGGCATCGACGACGGGATCATCGTCGCGCGCACCGATTCGCTGGGCGCCGGGCTCACCAAGCAGATCGCCTTCACCCGCGAGCCGGGCGATCTCGGCGACCAGTACAACGCCTTTCTCGATTGCGAGGCGGTCGAGGGCGCGGGCCGTCCGGGCGATGTGCTCATCAACCGCGACGGCGTGCTGATGCGCCCGAAGCGGCTGCCCTCGAACCTCTACCAGTTCCGCCCCGGAACCGGCGAGGACCGCTGCGTGCTCGACTGCATCACCGCGCTGCAAAACGGCGCCGACCTGCTGTGGATCGAGACCGAAAAGCCGCATATCGCGCAGATCGCCGGCATGGTCGATCGCATCCGCGCGGTGATCCCCGATGCCAAGCTCGTCTACAACAATTCACCGAGCTTCAACTGGACGCTCAATTTCCGTTGCCAGGTGTTCGACGCCTGGACCGCGGAAGGGCGCGACCTCGCCGTGGCCGATTTCGGTGACTTCCTCGCAGTCGAGGAATGCGTTGTACCGGTCGCCGATGTCGCCGGGCTCGCGGGTGAAGGCGATCTGCTTGGTGAGGCCCGCGCCGAGGCTGTCTGTGCGCGCGACGATGA
>JAGXAV010000046.1 GCA_018971455.1 Rhodospirillales bacterium | reverse complement strand
GTGGGCAGTGGTACCTGGAAATGGGCGGGCTGTGCGCGCTGCGCCCGGGGGCGGAGCGGATGCTGACGCCGTTGCCGCTGTTCCACATGAACGCCATGGCCTGCTCGGTGCTGGCCATGGTGATGTCCGGCGGCTGCCTGATCGTGCTCGACCGGTTCCACCCGCGCAGCTGGTGGCACAGTGTCATCGCGGCGCGGGCCACCATCATCCATTATCTCGGCGTGATGCCGGCGATTCTCATGGCCGCCCCGCCGGCGCCGGAAGAGCGGGCGCACGCCGTGCGTTTCGGCTTCGGCGCAGGCATCGACCGCCGCCTGCACGCGCCGGCGGAAGCGCGCTTCGGCTTTCCGCTCATCGAGGGATGGGCGATGACCGAGACCGGCGCGGCGGCCACCATTCAGGACAATATCGAGCCGCGCCGGATCGGCGAGAGCTGCATCGGCACGCCGCGCGATTATGTGCAGGTGCGCATCGAGGCCGAGGGGGGACGCGAGGCAGAGACGGACGAACCGGGCGAGCTTCTGGTGCGCGCCAGCGGCCCGGACCCGCGGGCCGGATTCTTCACTGCCTATCTGAAAGATGCGGCCGCGACCGCCGCCGCCTGGGAGTGCGGCTGGTTCCACACCGGCGACGTGGTGCGCTGCGCGGCGGATGGCCGCCTATTCTTCGTCGATCGCAAGAAGAACGTGATCCGGCGCAGCGGCGAGAATATCTCGGCCCTTGAGGTCGAGGGTGTGCTGCAGCAGCACCCCCTGGTGCGCGCCGCCGCGGTGGGCGCGCTCGCCGATGATGTCCGTGGCGAGGAGGTGTTCGCCTGCATCGTGCTCGCCGGCCCGGTCGCCACGCCCGGCGAGGCGGCGCGGCAACTGGTTGCCTGGTGCATGGAGCGCCTTGCCTATTACAAGGCGCCGGGCCATGTCTGCTTCATCGACGCGCTGCCCCTGACCACCACCAACAAGATCCAGCGCGGCGAGATGCGCAAACTCATCGAGCGTCTCGCCGCCGACCCGGGCTGCATCGATACGCGCGCGCTGAAGCGGCGGACAGCGTGAGCCGTCGCGCGGGGTATGAGGGCGTCGTCGTCGCGGCCCCGACCACCATCGCCTATGAGCGCTACTCCATCCACGACGCCCATTGGTGGATCGGCCGTGCCCTGCGCGCGGCGCTCGCCGCCGCCGGCGCCCGTCCATCGGACGTTGATGGCCTCTGCGTGTCGAGCTTTTCCCTCGGCGCCGACACGGCCGTCGGCCTCACCCAGCATTTCGGCCTGTCGCCGCGCTGGCTCGATCATATTCCGATGGGCGGCGCCTGCGGCGTGGTGGCCCTTCGCCGGGCGGCCCGCGCGGTGCAGGCCGGTGATGCCGACCTCGTCGCCTGCGTCGCCGGCGACACCAACCCTCCCGATTCCTTCCGCCGCCAGCTCACCGGCTTCAGCCGTTTCGCCACCGACGCAACCTACCCGTACGCCGCGGCCGGGCCGAATGGCAGCTTCGCCCTGCTGACCGATGCCTACATGCGCAAGCATGGCGCGACACGCGAGGATTTCGGCCGGCTGTGCATCGCCCAACGGCAGAACGCGCTGGCCGTGCCGCACGCGTTGATGAAGCGCCCGCTCACCATGGCGCAGTATCTCGCGGCCCGCCCGATCGCCGATCCCGTCGCGCTGTTCGATTGCGTCATGCCCTGTGCCGGCGCGGAGGCGTTCCTGGTGATGCGCGAGGAGGCGGCGCGCGCCCAGGGCCTCGCCTACGCGCAGATTCGCGCCACGATCGAGCGCCACAACGCCTTCCCCGAGGATCCGATCCAGCAGCGCGGCGGCTGGGCGATGGACCGTGACGAGCTGTACGCCATGGCCGGCACCACCCCGGACGGCATCGACATCTTCGAGAGCTACGATGACTACCCGGTGATCATCATGATGCAGCTCGAGGATCTCGGCTTCTGCGCCAAGGGCGAGGCGCCGGATTTCGTGCGCGGCCATGATTTCACGGTCACCGGAGATTTTCCGCACAACACCTCCGGCGGCCAACTCTCGGTGGGCCAGGCAGGGGCGGCGGGCGGCTATCTCGGCCTGGTCGAGGCACTCCGCCAACTCACCGGCCAGGCCCTCGGCGGGCAGGTGAAGGACGCCGCGACCGCACTCATCTCCGGTTTCGGCATGATCAATTACGATCGCGGCCTGTGCACGGGTGCGGCGATATTGGGGCGGGCATGAGCACGACCCGCCCGAAACGCAATCCGCTTGCGCCGACCCCACCCGCCCTGCTGCCGCCGGTGCCGCGCAGCCGGGCAGCGCTCGGCCTCGCAGCCGCCGCAGCGGCCGGAAGGTTCGCCCTGCAGCGCTGCGAGAGCTGCGGAAAAGTGCAGTATCCGCCACGCGAAATCTGCGCCTTCTGCCTGGGCGACGCTCTGCGCTGGGGCGAGGTGGCGCGCGGCGGCACGGTGCTGGCGGCGACCACCGTGCGCATCAGCGCCGATCCCTATTTCCGCCGGTTGATGCCCTGGCGCACGGGCCTCGTGCGGATGGATGCCGGGCCGACCGTGGTGGCTTTTCTGCATGGCGCGCTTGCCGCGGAGGGGCGCGCGCGCCTCGCCCTGCGGCTCGACAAGGCCGGCCAGGGCGTCATTCTGGCGTTGCCGGAGGAGGGTACTGCCGCGATGAACGACGATCCCGTCCTGCGTGAACTGGGCTGCGCTCCTGCGCAAAGGCGGGTGCTGATCACCGATGGCCGCGCGCCCTTCGCCGCCGCACTCACGCGCGCCTTCCTCGATGCCGGCGCGGCGAGCGTGTTCGTGGGAATTGCCGAAGATTGGCGCCCATTGCCCGATTTCGCCGCGCTCGATGATCCGCGCATCGCCCGTGTGCCGCTTGATGCCAGCGACGCCGAAGCGGTCCACCGCGCCGCGGCCTCGATCGGCGGGCGGGTAGACATTCTGGTAAACACCACTTGGCACCAGCGCCCCGGCGACATACTCGATCGCCAGGACACGATCTTTTCCCGCGAGGAGATGGAGGCGGCGTTCTTCGGCCCGATGCGCCTTGCGCAAAGCTTCGGTCCGGCGATGCGCAGCCTGGCCGGTGAGGCCGCCTTCGCGCCCTGCGCCTGGGTGAACATCCTCTCCGTCGCGGCCCTCGCGCCCGCCCCGGGCTTCGCGGCGTTCGCCGCGGCCCAGGCCGCGGGTCTTTCGCTGGCCCACAGCCTGCGGCGCGAGTTGCGCCCGCTGCGCGTCGTCAATGCCCTGGTCGGCCCGCTCGACGATGTCTGGCACGAGCATGTGCCGCCGCCGAAGCTCGGTGCCATTGCTCTGGCGCGCGCCATCGTCGCGGCCCTTGAAGACGGCATCGAAGACCTCGCCATCGGCGACGTCGCGCAGGATATTCTGGCCCGCTACCGGGACGATCCGGCCATTCTGCTGCGCGAAGCCTGACGTCCAAACCTCACGGGAGATCACGCACATGAGCAGCCTCGCCGCTTTCGCCCTCGATCTGATGGCCGGCAAGATCCGGGTGGTCGATCTGACGCAGACCTTGTCGCCGGATTTCCCCACCATCGCGCTGCCGCCGCAATTCGGCCAGTGCGCGCCGTTCCGGCTGGAGGAAGTGTCGCGCTACGACAGCCGCGGCCCCGCATGGTACTGGAACAATTTCTCCTGCGGCGAACATACCGGCACGCATTTCGACGCGCCGATCCACTGGGTCTCGGGAAAGGACCTTCCCGACAACACCACAGACACCATCGCCGCCCGCAACTTCATAGCCCCCGCCTGCGTGATCGACTGTTCGCGCGAGGCCGGCGAGAACGCCGACTTCATCCTGACCGTGCCGATCATCGAGGCATGGGAGGCCAGGCACGGCCGGATCCCCGCAGGGCACTGGGTGTTCCTGCGCACCGACTGGTCGAAGAAATCAGGGGCCGCCTATGCCAACGTGAAGGAGGACGGCGCGCACACGCCCGGGCCGAACCCCGATGCCGTGCGCTTTCTGGTCGAACAGCGCGACGTGCTGGGCTTCGGTGTCGAGACCATCGGCACCGATGCCGGCCAGGCGCATGCCTTCACGCCACCGTACCCGGCGCATTTCTTCATGCACGGCAAGGGTCGGTTCGGCCTGCAATGCCTGGCCAATCTTGATCAGCTGCCGCCGACCGGCGCGCTCATCGTCAGCCCGCCGCTCAAGATCAAGGGCGGCTCGGGCAGCCCGCTGCGCGTGCTGGCCCTGATCGGCGCCTGATGCCGACAGCGCTGGTCACCGGCGGATCGTCCGGCATCGGGGCGGAGATCTGCCGGGTTTTGCTGGCGGATGGCTACGACGTCGTTTCGCTGGCGCTGGAGGATCCCGACTGGTCTCATCCGCGCCTGCACACGGCGACGGCCGATCTGATGGATGTGGCGGCGACCCGCGCCGTCGCCGCCGATCTTGCGCAGCGCTTCGCCTTCAGCCACGTCATCCACAATGCGGGCGTGATCCGCCCTGCCTTGCTCGCCGATGCGCGGGCGGAGGATGTGGAGGCGCTGGCGCGGCTGCATCTGGTCGCGCCCATGGTTCTGGTGCAGGCCGCACTGCCGGCGATGCGGGCCGCCGGCTTCGGCCGCATCATCCTGCTCTCCTCGCGCGCGGCACTGGGCGCGGAAACGCGCACCGCCTACAGCGCGACCAAGGCCGGCATCGCCGGCCTGGTGCGCACCTGGGCGCTGGAACTGGCGGCGGACGGCATCACGGTCAACGCGGTCGCACCCGGCCCGGTGGGCGGAACCGCGATGTTCGACGCGGTCATCCCGCCGGGCAGCGAACGTGCGGCCCGCCTCGCCGCCAGCATTCCGGTGCGCCGCCTCGGCCGCCCGGCGGATGTGGCGCACGCGGTCGGTTTCTTCGCCTCGCCGCACAGCGGCTTCATCACCGGCCAGACGCTGTTCGTCTGCGGCGGCGCCAGCGTCGGCGCGCTGTCGATCTAGCGCAACGTCCGGTCTGACTGAGCCGCCTCGCGGTCGGTCAGATCGGACGTTGCTCCAGCATTACAGCGCCAGGGTCAGGCGATCTGCAGGTTCTGCACCGCTTCCTCGAGTTCCTGGAAGCTCGGCATGTGCTGGTTGGGCGCCATCTTCCGCCCGGTCTCGACGCTGACTTGCGGCGCGTTGCCGTGCAGATGGGCGACCAGCACGGCGCGCACCACCTCGAAATATTTGCTCTCCTCCTCGACAACCGCCTTCATGCGCGAGGCGAAGGGGCCGACCATGCCATAGGCCAGCAGCACGCCGAGAAACGTGCCGGTCAGCGCCCCGCCGATCATCGCCCCCAACACCGCCGGCGGCTCGTTGATGTGCGACATGGTCTTGATGACGCCCAGCACCGCGGCGACGATGCCCAGCGCCGGCAGCCCGTCGGCCATGGATTGCAGGGCGTGCGATCCATGCAGCTCTTCGTTCAGCGTCTTCTTCAGCTCGCGGCCCAGCACGTCCTCGATCTGGTTGGGGTCGTCGGCGTTCATGCCAACCATCCGCAGATAATCGCAGATCATGGCGCTCGCGTGGTGGTTGGCGAGCACCTTGGGGAATTTCTGGAACGCCGTGCTCTCCTCGGGCTTTTCGATATGTGGTTCGAGCGCCATCGAACCCTTGGTGCTGGCCAGGCGGACGAAGAAGTAGAGCAGGCTGAGCAGCTCGACGTAATCGGCTTTCCTGTAGGCAGCGCCTTTCATGATCTTGCCGAAGCCGGACAGCGTGTGCTTGATGTCATGCATGCTGTTGGACATGATGAAGGTGCCGATGGCCGCGCCCCCGATGGTCCACATCTCGAACGGCACCGCCTCGATCAGCGGCGCCACGCTGCCGCCCGACGTCAGGTAGCTGCCGAAGACGCAGGCCAGCACGAAGACGAGGCCGCCGATCGTGTTCATGCGATCATTCCCACCGCCGCCGTCACTTCCCCGGGCGTGGGCCGACGCTGCCGCGCAGCACCAGGATGGCGATCCGGCGATTGGCCGCGGCCAGAGGATCGGCCGGCAGCAGCAGGTCGCGGTCCGCGTTGCCGGTGACGCTGCGGAAGCGGCTGTCGGGCAGCCCGGCCATCATCAGCAGGTGGCGGGTGGCGTTGGCGCGTTCGGCCGAAAGCTCCCAGTTGGACATGCCGACGCCCTTGTACGGCGCCGCATCGGTATGGCCGGCGATGGAGATGCTCTCGGGCAGGCGGGCGAGGATCGGCGCGATCTTTTCCAGCAGCAATTTCGCCCGCTCATCCGGGGTCGCCGAGCCGGTGGCGAACATCGGCTGGTGCTCCTCGTCCATCAGCTGGATGCGCAATCCCTCCGGCGTCTCGTCGATGGCGATCTGGCGCGCGAGGGCGGCGAGGTGGGGATCGTTTCGGACGGCATCGCGGATCTGCGCGGCGGCGGATTTGAAGGCGGCGGCTTCGCGGCGGGCGAGCTCGGCCTTCAGCGCCGCCGCGGCCAGCGCCTTGGGGTCCGGTGCCTCGGCAGGCTGGGCGGCGGCGCCAGCATGGGCGAGGAACCGGCCCTGTCCGGGGCTCTGCGCCTGGGCGGCGGCCTGCCCGCCGCCGGGCGCTCTGGCGCCCTTCTGGTTCTGGCTTGTGGCGGCGTTGCCGAGTGCCGCGGCCGGCTTGTCGGCCAGATTGGCGGCCCCGTGGGCGGGGGGCGCGTTGTTGGGCGGCAGGTCGGTCTGCGGATTGTCGGGCGGCGGCGGCTTGGTGCCGGGGGTGATGGCCGCCGTGCCGCGGTCGGACACCATGTTGCCGCTGTCGTAGGGTGTGTGCCCGCCAAAAGGCTGGCCCGAGCCGGAGGAGGTGTGGCTGAGCGCATTGGAGGGCGTGAAATAATCCGCCAGGCCCTTGCGCTGCGCCTCGGTGGTGGCGTTGAGCAGCCACATGAGCAGAAAGAACGCCATCATCGCGGTCACGAAATCGGCATAGGCCACCTTCCAGGCGCCGCCATGGTGGCCGCCCTCGATGATTTCCTCCTTGCGGATGACCACGCCGCCGCGATCGCCCTTCCTGCGCTTGGCGCCCATGCCCGATCCCGTGCCTTTCGCTCGCCCCACCTGCCGGAGCGGGGAGAGAATGGCGGGTTTTGCTTAACCGGGGGTAAGCGGCGCGGGCGGTGCCCGGTCGGGGAACATGGCGCGCTCTACCAGCGCGCAGATCAGATGGGCGGCGGTGATATGGATCTGCTGGATGATCGGCGTCCAGCCCGAGGGCGCGGCGAGCAGCGTGTCGCACAGTCCGGCCATGCGCCCACCGCCGGCGCCGGTGAAGCCGAGTGCCGCGACGCCCATCTCCCGCGCGGCGGCGATCGGGGCGAGGATGCTGGGGGAGTTGCCGGAGGTTGAAATGCCGAGGAAGACGTCGCCCGGGCGGGCGAGCGCGCGCAGCTGGCGCTCGAACACGGCATCGTAGCCGTAATCATTGGCGATCGCGGTCAGGCCCGAGCTGTCCGTGGTCAGGGCAATGGCGGCCAGCGGGGCGTGGTCGAACATCAGCCGGCCAACCATCTCGCCGGCGATATGCTGGGCGTCGGCCGCGCTGCCGCCATTGCCGGCAATGAGCAGCTTGCCCCCGCCACGCAGCGACGCGGTGATGGCGCGGGCCATCTCCAGCATCACCGCGCGGGCGGCAGGGTCGGCGGCGAAGGCCTGGATCGCGGCCGCGCTCTGCGCGAGATAGGCGCCGGCATAGGCGGCCTGGGCGGATTGCTGGTCGGCGGCGTCGGTCATGCATGTCTCCCGGGCGGGATCATATGGCGGATCGGCCCGGGCCGCGAGGTGCAACCGGGCCGCCAGGGGCGGCCGGTGGTTCGACAAGGCGCGGCGCGGGGTGATAGATCGGCGCCATGAAGCATTGGCGCATCGAGCAGGTGGCCTGGGATCGCTTCGACCCCGCGAAGCTGGATCCCGACATCGTGCCGCTGGTGAAAGCGGCCGCGATGGTGGAGCGCAACGGCACCGATTACGGGGTCTATCTCAACCGCGTGTTCGCCGACGACCCGGATTTCCGCGCCGCGGTGGAGAATTGGGTCACCGAGGAGGTGCAGCACGGCGAGGCCCTCGGGCGCTGGGCCATGCTGGCCGATCCCGGCTGGGATTTCGCCGCCGCCTTCGCCCGCTACCGTGCCGGCTATCAGATTCCGCTCGACGCCACCGCCTCCGTCCGCGGCTCGCGCACCGGCGAGCTGATTGCTCGCTGCATGGTGGAGACTGGCACGTCGAGCTACTACACCGCCCTGGCGGAGGCGACGCATGAGCCGGTGTTGCGCGAGGTCTGCCAGTTGATCGCGGCCGACGAGTACCGGCACTTCAAGCTGTTCTACGACCATATGCGGCGCTATCTCGGGCGCGAGCACATCTCCTTTGCGCGCCGGCTGCGCATCGCCTTCGGCCGCATCGGCGAGAGCGAGGATGACGAGCTCGCCTTCGCCTATCATTGCGGCAACATGCCGGTCTCGGCGGGCTACGACCATGCGCGCAGCATCGCCGCCTACATGGCCGGGGCGATGATGGTCTATCGGTTCCACCACATCGAGCGCGGCATGGGCATGGTGTTCAAATCGGTCGGCCTGGCGCCGCGCGGCCGGCTGTCGGCCCTGTCGGCGCGGCTGGCCTGGACCTTGCTCCGCCGTCGCCGCGCGCGGCTCGTGGCGCGCGGCGGGCCTGCATCACAATTCGCCGAGGCGGCCTGAGCGGGGTTTCCCGTCCGCCGGTGCCAGTATATGCACGCGGCATGGCCAACGACGCACGGCTTCCGCTGACCTCCATGGTGTGCCGCCGGGCCCACTGGGACACCGAGTGGCTCCGCAAATGGGAGGCCCGGTTTTCAGAAGCCGATCCGGATGGCCGCCTGCGGCCCTCGCCGGCGGTGAGGTTTCACCGCAAGAACTGGGAATGGCTCGCCATCGCGCAGGCCCTCAGCGAGCGCGGCATGCTGGAGCGCGGGCGCCGCGGCTGCGGCTTTGCGGTCGGGATGGAGCCGCTGGCGTCGCTGTTCGCGGCGTCAGGCGCCGAGGTGCTGGCGACGGATCTCGGTGCCGCCGACGAAGCGGCCAAAGCTTGGACGACAACGGGCCAGCACGCCGCGACCCTCGAGGCACTGTACTGGCCGGGCTTTGTCTCACGTGCCGAATTCGACGCCCGCGTGCGCTTCATGCCGCAGGACATGCGTGCGCTGGAGCCGGACCGGCTCGGGCATTTCGACTTCATCTGGAGTTCCTGCAGCTTCGAGCATCTCGGCAGCCTGGAGGCCGGGCTGCAATTCGTGCTGCGCAGCACCGAACTGCTGAAACCCGGCGGCTTTGCCGTGCACACCACCGAGCTCAATCTAAGTTCCGATGACGCAACGGTCGAGACCGGCGACAGCGTGATCTACCGCCGGCGCGACCTCGCCGCCCTGGCGCACCGGCTGCGACTGATCGGCTGCGCCATGGCGCCGCTCGAGGATTTCGCCGGGATCGACGACGAGGATATCGAATACGATTACGAACCGTACTACGGCAATGGGCGCGAG
>JAGXAV010000612.1 GCA_018971455.1 Rhodospirillales bacterium | reverse complement strand
GCCAGGGTAGGAGGGGGCAGGGCAGGGGAACGAACCCCGCCCTGCGCGGGTCCTGCGGGCACTGGCCAAGCGAGAGCCGCCATGCCCGCACGCCATCGATCCGCGGCCCTCCGCCGTGGCGAGCGCGAACGCACCGGCGCCTGAGAGCGTGCGCCACGTTGCGCGCCATGCGCCCGACCGATACGCTCCCGTTCAATGATTCGCCGTCCCATTCCGGGCCGCCGACAGCAGAGGGGATGAGACATGAGCCGGAAACTTCTTGCCGCGGCCGCGATCGCGGCACTCGCCGCGACGGGCGCGAGCCAGGCCGGGCAGGCCGCTGCCCCGATGCCGACGGTGCGCCTCATGGTGGGCGGCATCGACAAGCAGATCTACCTGCCCTACCAGCTCGCCGAGAATCTCGGCTTCTATAAGAAATACGGCGTCAAGGTCGAGCTCAGCACGGAGCAGAATGGCGGCGTCGGCGCGGAGGACGCGGTGGTGTCCGGCCAGGTCGAAATGGCCGGCGCCTGGTATGTCCATGCCATCGATTTCCAGCAGCACGGCAAGGCCGTCATCGGCATCGCCCAGCTCGGCGGCGCGCCCGGCGAGCGCATCATGTGCGCCAAGGGCGCCAACATCAAAACGCCGGCGGACTGGAAGGGCAAGACCGTCGGCGTCACCGATCTCGGCTCCGGCACCGATGACCTCACGCTCTACATGGCCGCGCGCTACCACCTGACGTCGAAGGATTTCACCCGCATCGGCGCGCATGCCGGCCAGACCATGATCGCCGCCCTCAAGTTCGGCAAGATCGTCTGCGGCATGACCACGCAGCCGACCGTCAACGCCATCGAGAAGCTCGGCGTCGGCTACTCCGCCTTCGATCTTTCGACCGGCGACGGCGTGAAGAAATGGCTCGGCGGCTACTGGCCGACCGCTTCCGTGCTCGCGCGCGCCGACTGGGTCGCCAAGAACAAGGACACCACGCAGCGCGTGGTCAACGCCATCGTCGCGACGATGCACTGGATCAACACGCATTCGGCCGCCGAAATCGCCGACAAGCTGCCGAAGGATTTCGTCTCCAACCCGCTCTCGACGAAGGACGAGTACATCAAGGCGCTGACGCAGGATAAGGGCCAGTTCCTGCCCGACGGCATGATGCCCAAGGAGGGGCCGCAGACGGTGCTCGACGTCGAGAAATTCGCCGGCAAGATCAAGAGGCCGGTCGATCTGGCGGCGACCTACACCAACGATTTCGTGATCAACGCCAACAAGCTCGAAGGCTTCACCAAGTAGCAACGCAGGCTGCCCCGTGCCCGCCTCGTGCGGGTACGGGGAGAGCGCGTGCCTGCCAGCCTACCGCCCGGGCGCCAGCGCGTGCCAGCGCATCAGCCGCAGCCCGCCCGCCTGCATCAGCCGCACCCGCCGCAGCCAGCGCTCCGCTTCGCCGACCAGTGCCGCAGCATAGGCGGCCGGCAGCCGCGCGCCCTGGAGCTCACGCAGGCGTGCCGCGAAACCCTGACAGATCTGCCCCTGGTGGCGGGCGGACTGGTCCTCGCTGACGCGGATATCGAGGCCGAGCCGGGCCAGCTCGTCGCCGATCTGGCCCGCCCGCGGCGGCGGCGCGCGGCCATCGAGCCGGCACCACGCGGCCAGCGCCGCGCCGGGCTCCTCGGCCACCAGCTCCTGCAGCACGAACTGCCCCCCGGGCTTGACGGCCGCCACCAGCGCGCCCAGCGCCGCGGCGATGTCGCCGTGGCGCAGCCCGTCGAGCACCAGGGCATGATGGAAGCCGTGGCGGCGCAGGCCCGGATCGCGCGGGTTCCACCCTGCCACCGACACACGTTTGGCGACCGCCGCGG
>JAGXAV010000611.1 GCA_018971455.1 Rhodospirillales bacterium | reverse complement strand
GGCGTTCCACACCAGATGGGGCTTGTGCTGGTGGCAGAGGAACATCGTCGTGCCCGGCAGCGCCGCGTCGGGCAGGATGCTCAGCGTGACCACGGCCTCGTCCATCGAGCCGTCGGGCAGGCGGACGGCGCGGCGGAAATCGACCAGCCCGTCGCTCGCCGTCCCGCGCGCGCGCGCGATGGCCTCGTCGGCGGGCGCGTCCTTGCTGTGCAGCGCCATCAGCGAGATGCCCTCGCCGAGGGCGAGGCGGTCGCGGACCCGGCGGCCGAACTTGTGCCCACCCACCGGATCGGCCTCGATGGCCGCCGGGTCGGCCACCGCGATCAGTTCGATGAAATTGTCCGGGAACATGATCAGCCGGTTCACCGTGCCCCAGGGGTGGCGGCCGAGCGGGCGCGGGGCGAAGCCGATGGCGGCGTAGCGCGCCGCCACCGCGTCGATGTCGCGCACGGTGACGAGCGGATGCTCGATGCCGAAAGCCGCGTTCGTCATGATCCGCCCCTTTGCCCGCCATTGCGCTCCCGGCATCCTGCACGGCTCGGGCGATGAGGGGGAGGGGGATGGGCGCGTCGGCGGATCGGCTTTTGTCGTTGGCCGCGCGTAGCCTGGTGCTCGCGGGCGGCTTGATCGCGGTCGCCGCCGCGCCGCGGCCGCCGCCGGTGCGCGAGATCGGGCCGGCCCGCCTCGCCATCGCCTCGCCGCAGGGCCCGGCCCTGGTGCCGCTTTTTGCGGATGCCGGCTGGCGCGGCGCGCCGGTCCGCGCGGTCCGGCGCGCGGTCATCATTCTGCACGGCTATCGTCGCAATGCCGGCGATTACTACCGGCTTGCCGCCGCCGCGCGCCGGAAGGCCGGACCCGATGGCGCCGGGACGCTGCTGCTGGCGCCGCAATTCCTCGCCGACGAGGATATCGCGCCCAACCGGCTGCCGGCCGCCATGCTGCACTGGGGCCACGCGAGATGGGCGGGCGGCGCGCCGGCGCATGGGCCCGCGCCGCTCAGTGCCTTCGACGTGCTCGACGCGCTGCTGGCGCGGCTGGCCGATCGTGGCCGTTTTCCGGCCTTGCGCCAGGTGGTGCTGGCCGGCCATTCGGCGGGTGCCCAGATGGCGCAGCGCTACGCCGTGGTGGGGCGGGGCGCGGCGGCGCTGGCGCGCGCCGGAATCGGCATGCGCTACGTGCTGGCCAATCCCGGCTCCTACCTCTACCTGACCGCGGCGCGGCCGCGGCCGGTCGCCGCCTGCCCGGGCTACGACAGCTGGCGCTATGGCCTGGCCGGCGGCCTGCCGCCTTACGTGACGGACAGCCCCGCCGCGCTGGCCGCGCGCTATGCCGGGCGCGATGTGGTCTATCTGCTCGGCACCGCCGACACCAACCCGCATCACCCGCTGCTCGACACCTCCTGCGCGGCCGAGGCGCAGGGTGCGACGCGGCTGGAGCGCGGGCGGGCCTTCGTGGCGGCCGAACGGGCGCGCACCGGCCGCGCGCCCGCTATGCACGAGGTGGCCGGCGTCGGCCACAATGCGCGGCGCATGCTGGGCTCGACCTGCGGGCTGGCGGCGCTGTTCGACACGCAAGGATGCCCCGCGCCATGAGTTTTCCCGCCCCGTTCAGCGCCTATGAGGGCGCGGTCCAGCCCGGCTGGATCGATTCCAACGACCACATGAACCTCGCCTACTACGTGGTGATGTTCGATTTCGGCACAGATTCCATCTACGCCGCCCTCGGTCTGGACGAGAGCTACAAGCAGGCGACCAATTGCGGCACCTTCGCCGTGGAGACGCACACGGTGTACGACCGCGAACTGCGCCTCGGCGCGCGGGCGCGGGTGCGCACGCAGGTGCTCGGC
>JAGXAV010000610.1 GCA_018971455.1 Rhodospirillales bacterium | reverse complement strand
GGGGCGCACGCGCTCGCCGGGCTGGGTGAGGCGCTCGCCGTCGCGCGTGGCGTGGCCGGCCTCGATCAGCGTCTTGACGCGGGCGCGGGAGAGCGTCGCGGCGGCCTCGGCGAGGAACTGATCGACGCGCTGGCCGGCCGCCTCGGCGGGCGCGTGACGGCGGATGGTTGCATCCGGCGGGGTTTCGGTGGACATGGCCCGCCATACTCTCAATTTGCGCGGAAGGTCAGCCCGGTGCCGATGCGAATGCTGAAGATCGCCGTGGTGGTGATGGGCGTGCTGATCCTCGGCGGCACGGCGACGCTGGTGACGCTGCTGGTGCGCCGGGCGATGCCGGCGGCGCCGACCGCGACCCCGAACCTGCCGCCGGCGCTGCTCGACGAGCCGGCCGGCACGCGCATCGCAGGCGCCTCGGCGCTGGCCGACCGCGTGGTGCTGCGCCTGCAGGGCGGCGGGCCGGACCGGGTGGTGGTGGTCGATCTGCGCTCCGGGCGGGTGGTGGGGCGGATCGGCCTGGCGCGCTGAGGCCCGATCAGGCGCGCACGAAGCGCTCCACGCCATCGACAACCGGCAAGCGGCGCAGCGAGCCGGCGCGGACCATGAGATTGAGATGCGCCAGCACCTCGCTGAAGGCGAAGCCGGTCTGATGGTCGTCGAGCGGGCGGTGGAACAGCACCGGCAGGATTTCGGTGGCGGTGCGCGGCGTGTCGCAGGCGGTGGCGATGGCGTCGCAGCGCTGGGCGTGGTGGTCCTCCAGCTCGCCGAGGCGCTGGTGCAGGCCGTAGAAGGGCAGGTTGTGCGCCGGCAGCACCAGCACATCGTCCGGCACTGCGTCGCGCAGGGCGGCCAGCGAGCGCAGATAGGCGCCGAGCGGATCAGCCAGCGGCTCCCACGGCCAGACGCCGATATTGGGCGAGATCCGCGCCAGCACCTGGTCGGCGGCGAGGAAGATTCCGGCCGCGCGGTCGTGCAGCATGACCTGCTCGGGGGCGTGCCCCCCGCCGGTGAGGATGTCGAAACACCTTGATCCCACTTGCAGGGTTTCGCCGGCGACCAGGCCGGCAAACTCCGGCGGCAGGCCGGTGGTCATGCCCAGATAGGCGTGGCCGCGCGTCATCACCGCCTCGGTCGCCGCCACGCCGAGGCCGTGGCGCAGGTAGAAGGCGCGGTGCGCGGCCGAGCCCAGCGCGTCCGGGTTGTGGCGCAAGTTCTGGCTGAACAGGTATTCGGTGCGGCTCATCGCCAGCGGCAGGTCGAAGGTCTCGCACATCCAGCCGGCCAGCCCGATATGATCGGGGTGGAAATGGGTGCCGATCAGCCGCGTCAGCCGGTGGCTGCGGGAGATCTGCTCCCACACCGCCCGAGTCGGCCGGTCGGCGATGCCGGTGTCGAGGACCGCCCATCCGGGCCGGCCGTCCCGGCTGCCGTCGGCGAGCAGGTAGATGTTCACGTGGTCGAGCTGGAACGGCAGGGCCAGGCGCAGCCAGCGGATGCCCAGCGCGACATCGACCATGCCGCCGGGCGCCGGCGGCTCGGGATGGGGGAAGCGAAGCGGGGGAGCGGCCAGGGAGACGGACATGACAGGCAACCTATGGGCCACGCTGCACCGCGGCAAGGGCGCGCGGCGATGGGACAACCCTGCCGTGACGCTGGCGCGGAGCGCTCGGATATGCATTATATTGCATCGTGCTGCCGTTTTCGTCCATGATAATCATGAAATATAACAAAACTCCGGGAGACCCCGCCGCATGACCGAGAACGCCTTCGCCTGGTTCATCGATCGCCACCTCGCCGAGGGGCGCGGCGCGCGGCCGGTGTTCCACGACGCCTGGCGGGCGGTGGATTATGC
>JAGXAV010000045.1 GCA_018971455.1 Rhodospirillales bacterium | reverse complement strand
GACCGAGCAGCTCGAGGCCGAGCCGCAGGCGCTGCTCTGCGCGCCGACCGCCGAGGGCGTGGCCGAGGCGCTGCGGCAGATGGTGCTGCATCCGCCGCCGGCGCGGACGCCGGACGATCCGCGGGCGCAGTGGCGCGACATGGCCGCCGGTCTCGTGGCCGAGATCGCGGCGATGCTTGCCGCGCGCCGCTGATCAGACCACCCGCGCCCCCCGCAGGGCGGCGATCGCCGCCGCGTCGTAGCCGAGCTCGCCGAGAATGGCGTCGCTGTGCTCCCCGGGCTCGGGGCTGGGCAGGCGGATATCCCAGGCGGTGCGGCTCAGCTCGATCGGCTGGCCGACCACCTCGAGCTCGCCCAGCGTCTTGTGCATGACCTTCCGCGCGATGCGCAGGTGCTGGACCTGCGGGTCGGCGAAAACCTCGTTCATGTGGTTGATCGGCCCGCACGGCACACCGAGGCGATTGAGGTCCTCGATCCATTCGGCGGATTTTCTGGTGCGGGTGATCGCCTCGATCGCCGCGTTCAGCTCCTTGCGGTTGGCCGAGCGCGCCTTGTCCGTCGCGTAGGCGGGCTCCTGCGTCAGCGCCTCGGTGCCGAGCGCACGGCACAGGCGGGCGAACATGTCACTGCCGGCGGCGGCGATGTTGATATGGCCATCGGCGGTCGCGAAGACGCCGGTGGGGATGCTGGTGGGATGGTCGTTGCCGGCCTGGCCGGGCACCTCGTGGCCGATCGTCCAGCGCGCCGCCTGGAAGTCGAGCATGGAGATCTGGGCGGCGAGCAGCGAGCTCTGCACCCATTGCCCTTCGCCGGACTGCTCGCGCTCGAGCAGGGCGACCAGGATGCCTTGGGCGGCGAAGATGCCGGCGGTGAGATCGGCCACCGGAATGCCGACGCGTACCGGCCCCTGGCCGGGCAGGCCGGTGATGGACATCAGCCCGCCCATGCCCTGGGCGATCTGGTCGAAGCCGGGGCGGTCGCGATAGGGGCCGGTCTGCCCGAAGCCGGAGATCGACGCATAGACCAGGCGCGGATTGATGGCGCGCAGGCTCTCATAGTCGATCTTGAGGCGGAACTTCACGTCCGGGCGGTAATTCTCCACCAGCACGTCGGCGCGCTCGACCAGCTTGCGCAGGATGGCGATGCCCTCCGGCTGTTTGAGATCGAGGCTCAGGCTGCGCTTGTTGCGGTGCAGGTTCTGGAAGTCCGGGCCGTGGCGCGCGCCACCCAGGCCGCCATCGCCTTCCGGCGCCTCGATCTTGATGACGTCCGCCCCCCAATCGGCCAGCTGGCGCACGGCGGTGGGGCCGGCGCGGACGCGGGTGAGATCGAGAACCTTGAAGCGGGCGAGGGGGAGTTTGCTCATGACGGGTTCCGTTCATAGAGGCGCAGAATCGCGGCGCTGTCCTGCTGGCCGTGACCGGCGGCGACGTGGTCGCCATAGCGGCGGGCGGCAAGCTCGAGCATCGGCAGCGCAAGGTCCAGCCCGCGTGCGAAATCGCTGGCCGCGGCGAGGTCTTTCAGAAGCACCTCGGCGCGGCTCGCCGGCGGCTCGAAGGCGCGCTGCTGCATCTGGCGGTAGATGCGTTGCAGCAGGGCGCTGTCGGCCAGGCCGCCGGCGAGACAGTCGGGCAGGCGTGCCGCGTCGATGCCGCTTGCCTCGGCCAGGCGCAGCGCCTCGGCCATCAGCACGAAGCCGGTACCGACCAGCACCTGGTTGATCATCTTGGCCGTCTGGCCGGCGCCCGTGGCGCCCATATGGGTGAGATTGGCCGCGAGATCGGCGAGGACCGGCGCCGCGCGGGCGAGGTCGGCCGCGCCGCCGCCGGCCATGATGGTGAGCCGGCCTTCGCGCGCCGCCGCCGGGCCGCCCGAGACCGGCGCGTCGATCCAGGCACTGCCATTGTGCCGGTGCAGCCGGGCGGCGATGTCACGCGCGGCGGCGGGCGGGATGGTGGAGTGGTCGATCACCAGCGCGGCCTTGCCGCCGGCCAGCCCGTCCGTGCCGAACACGCAGGCCTCGACGGCCGCCGCGTCGCGCACGCAGATCAGCACGATGTCACTCGCCGCCACCACCGCGCGCGGGCAGGCGGGGGAGATATCGGCGCCGGCCGTGGCGAGCGGGGCCAGGCGGCTGCGATCGCGGTTCCATACACGGACCGGCCAGCCGCGCTCACGCAGCCGCAGCACCATGGCGCTGCCCATGATGCCGGCGCCGAGAAAGCCCAGAAGCGGCCGCTTCTCACCCGGCATGACGAGGGGGGAGGTCCATGGCTTGCATTCTTGTCGGCGGCCCTGGGGGCGTCAATGCGACCGGCCGGCGACGTTGACCAGGGGAAGGGAGATACTTTAGGCTTGAAGTATCATGCGATCATCGCGGAAGGCGGACGGATGAGCGCCTCAGTCACCCGAGACAGTTTTGCCGAGCAGAACCTGCCGCCCCGCGCGGAATGGCCGGACCTGATCTTCACCCGCCCGGAATTGCAGTACCCGGCGCGGCTGAACTGCGTCAGCGCCTTCCTCGACCGCTGGGTGGCCGAGGGGCATGGCGCCGCACCCTGCCTGATCTCGCCCACGCTGCGCTGGAGCTACGCGGAGCTGCATGCGCAGGTGAACCGCATCTGCCACGTGCTCGTGGGCCGGCTGGGCATGCGGCCGGGCCATCGGGTGCTGCTGCGATCGGCCAACAACCCGATGATGGTGGCCTGCTACCTCGCCGTGCTGAAGGCGGGCGGCATCGTCGTTGCCACCATGCCGATGCTGCGCGCCGGGGAGTTGAGCTATCCGATCGAGAAGGCGCGCATCGCGCTGGCCCTGTGCGACGCGCGGCTGGCCGAAGACCTGGAGGCGGCGCGGCCGCTGGCGCCGACATTGCAGCGGATCGTCTATTTCAACAGCTCCGCGGCGGACGGGCTGGAGGCGCTGTGCGCCGAGGCGCCGGCTGAGTTCGCCGCGCATGACACCGCCGCCGACGAGGTCTGCCTGATCGGGTTCACCTCGGGCACCACCGGCCAGCCCAAGGGCACGATGCATTTCCATCGCGATCTGCTGGCCGTGTGCGATGCCTATGGCGGCAATATCCTGCGGCCGCGGCCGGATGATTGCTTCATCGGCTCGCCGCCCCTGGCCTTCACCTTCGGGCTGGGCGGGCTGGTGCTTTTTCCGCTGCATGTCGGCGCCGCCACCGTGCTGCTCGAGCGCGCCGGGCCCGACGACCTTCTCGCCGCCATTCCGCGCTTCCGCCCGAGCATCTGCTTCACCGCGCCGACCGCCTATCGCGCCATGCTGGCCAAGATGGCGGGAAGCGATCTCTCCAGCCTGCGCGCCTGCGTTTCGGCCGGCGAGCACCTGCCGCGCGCCACCTTCGATGCCTGGCTCGCCGCCACCGGCATCAAGCTGATGGACGGCATCGGCTCGACCGAGCTGCTGCATATTTTCATCGCCACCGTGCCCGACGAGATCCGCACAGGTGCCACCGGCAAGCCGGTGCCGGGCTACGAGGCGCGCGTCGTCGACGAGACCGGCCGGGACGTGCCGGACGGCACGATCGGCCGGCTCGCCGTGCGCGGGCCGACCGGCTGCCGCTACCTCGCCGATCCGCGGCAGGCGAATTACGTGCAGGATGGCTGGAACATCACGGGCGATACCTTCCTGCGCGATGCCGACGGGTATTTCTGGTACCAGGCCCGCAGCGACGACATGATCATCTCCTCGGGCTACAACATTGCCGGGCCCGAGGTGGAAGCCGCCCTGCTGTTGCACGAGGCGGTGCAGGAATGTGCGGTGATCGGGGTGGCGGATGATGACCGCGGCGCGGTGGTGAAGGCCTTCGTCGTGCTGCGCCCGGGCCACGAGGGCGATGCCGCGATGACGGAGGCCTTGCAGAACTTCGTCAAGGCGGCCATCGCGCCCTACAAATACCCGCGCGCGATCGCCTATTGCAGCGAACTGCCGAAGACCAACACCGGAAAGCTCCAGCGCTTCCGCCTTCGCCAGTAGCCTGTTTTGCTGCGGCTACTCCGCCGCGCGCAGCAGCGCCGGGTTGTGCGTCTTCGGCCGGGTGCGGGCGCGCAGATCGGCAATCTCGGTCTGCGCCGTGGCGGCGACGCGCAGCGATTGCGCGATGCCGGGCTCGTACTGCACCGCCATACGATCGAGGCTGACGCCGTACTGGGCGGCGGCATGCAGGGTGAAGTACGGATCGGCCAGATGCGGCCTGGCGAGTGCGACGAGGTCGGCGCGCCCGGCGGCGAGGATGGTGTTGACCTGATCGGCGGTGGTGATGTTGCCGACGCACATCGTCGCCATGCCGCCATCGTTGCGGATCTGGTCGCTGAACGGGGTCTGGAACATGCGCCCGTAAACCGGGCTGGATTCGGGCGAGGTCTGGCCGGTCGAGACGTCGATCAGGTCGCAGCCCTCGGCGCGGAAGGCGCGGGCGATCTCGACCGCGTCCTCGCCGGTATTGCCCCCCTCGGCCCAGTCGGTCGCCGAAATGCGCACCGACATGGGGCGCCCGCTCGGCCAGGCCGCGCGCATCGCGGCAAAGACCTCGAGCGGGAAGCGCAGGCGATTCTCCAGGCTGCCGCCATACTCATCCTCGCGATGGTTGGTCAGCGGCGAGATGAAGCTGGCCAGCAGGTAGCCATGGGCGCAATGCAGCTCCAGCATGTCGAAGCCCGCGCGCAGGCCGCGGCGCGTGGCGGCGACGAAATCGTCGCGCACCCGGTCCATGTCGGCGCGGGTCATTTCATGGGGAACCTGGCTGTCCGGATAATACGGCAGGGCCGACGGGGCGAGCAGGCGCCAGGCGCCGCTGTCGAGCGGGCGATCCATGCCCTCCCACATCAGTTTCGTCGCCCCCTTGCGCCCGGCATGTCCGAGCTGGAGGGCGAATTTCGTGCCGCTCTGGGCATGCACGAAAGCGACGATGCGCGCCCAGGCGGCCTCCTGCGCGTCGGTGTAGAGGCCGGCACAGCCCGGGGTGATGCGGGCATCCTCGGTCACGCAGGTCATTTCGGTGAACATCAGCCCCGCACCCCCCATGGCGCGGCTGGCGTAGTGCACCAGATGCCAGTCGCCCGGCAGGCCGTGATCGGCCGAATACATGCACATGGGCGAGACGACGACGCGGTTGGCGATCGTCAGCTCGCGCAGCGCGAAGGGCTGGAACATCGGCGGCGCGGACCGTGCGGAAAGGCCGGCGCCGCGCACGCCATCGGCGAACAGCGCGTCGCTGCGGGCGACGAAATCCGGCGCCCGCAGCTTGAGGTTGTCGTAGGTGATCGAACGCGAGCGCGTCATCAGCCCGAAGGCGAATTGCGTGGGGTGCATGTCCCAGAAACGGCGCACATGCTCGAACCAGACGAGCGACACGTCGGCGGCATGCTGGATGCGCTCGACATCCTCGCGCCGATCGGCCTCGATACGGGCCAGGGCGGGCGCCACCGCGCCCTCGGCGCGGAACGCTTCGAACAGGGCGATGGCATCCTCCATGGCGAGCTTGGTGCCCGATCCGATGGAGAAATGCGCGGTGGATTTGGCGTCACCCAGCAGCACCACATTGTCCATCGTGCTGCGGGCGTTGCGGATCATCGGGAATTGCCGCCACAACGAGCGGTTGGCGATCAGCTTGTGGCCGGCAAGATCTTCGGCGAACACGCCTTCGAGAAACGCCGCCGTCTCGGCCTCGGACATGCCGGCGAGCCCGGCGCGGGTGAAGGTTTCGGCATCGGTCTCCATCACCCAGGTCGAGGCGTCCGGCGCATACTGGTAGGCATGGGCGATGAAGACGCCGTGCGGGGTCTCACGGAAGGAGAAGGTGAAGGCGTCGAGCGGGCGGGTCGAGCCCATCCAGGCGAAGCGGTTGGGCCGCAGATCCACCTCCGGCGCGAAATGCTCGCGGAACTGCTCGCGGATGACGGAATTGATGCCGTCCGCGGCGACAATCAGGTCGGCATCGGCGAAGTCGGCGACGCCCTTGATCTCGGACTGGAAGTGCAGCACCACGCCCAGCGCCCGGGCGCGCTGCTGGAGAAGCATCAGCAGCGTGCGCCGCGCGCAGCCGCAGAAGCCGTTGCCGCCGACGCGGTGGGTGGTGCCCTTGAAGCGGATTTCGATATCGTCCCAGTAGGCGAAGTTCTCGGTGATCGCCCGGTAGCTTTCGACATCGTATTTCTCGAACGTATCCAGCGTCGCGTCGGAGAACACCACGCCGAAGCCGAACGTGTCGTCGGGGCGGTTTCGCTCGTGCACCACGATGTCGGCCTGCGGCCGGGCCTTCTTCATCAGGATGGAGAAATAGAGGCCCGCGGGCCCGCCGCCGAGAATGACAATCCGCATCGCCGGTGCTCCAAACGCGGCTATGGCCTCGCCGCTGAAAATACTTTAGGCTTCAACAATTATCGATTGCAAGACCGTGTTGAGCGGTGCTGGGCGGGAGGCGGAATGGAGATGGGCGCGCGCCATGCGCTGGTGACCGGTGGCAGCGGCGGGATCGGGGCGGCGATCGCCCGCGGCCTGAGCCGGGCCGGGGTTGCCGTGACGGTGCTGGGCCGCAACACCGCCAGGCTGGGCGCCATTGTCGCCGCCGGCGACGCGGCCTTCCAGGTCGAGGCGGACGTGACCGACGAGGCGGCGGTGGCCTCCGCCATCGCCGCCGCGGAAGCCCGGCTCGGCGCGCTTGCCATCCTGGTCAACGGCGCCGGGGCCGCCGAGAGCGCGCCCTTTGCGCGCACCACACGGTCGATATGGGACCGTATGATCGCCCTCAACCTGACCGCAACCTTCACCGTGACACAGGCCGTGCTGCCCGGAATGTTGGCGCGCGACGTCGGGCGCGTGATCAACATCGCCTCGACCGCGGGCTTGACCGGCTACCCCTATGTCGCGGCCTATGTCGCGGCCAAGCACGGTGTCATCGGACTGACCCGGGCCCTGGCGCGGGAGACGGCGCGCAGCGGCGTGACGGTGAATGCCGTCTGCCCCGGCTATACGGAGACGGAGCTGTTGATGCAGAGCATGGCCAAGGTGGCGCAACGCACCGGACGGACCGCAGCGGAGGTGCGCGCGAGCTTTGCCGCCGCCAACCCGCAGGGGCGGCTGGTGGCACCCGAGGAAGTGGCCGCCGCCGTGCTGTTTCTGTGCGGGCCCGATTCGGGCGCGATGACCGGCCAGGCAATCGCCGTCGCCGGCGGCGAGGTGATGTGATGGGCGAGAACGCGCCGGACCGCGAAATCCCGGGCCGCGAAACGATGGTGCTCGATGCCGAGACCCGCGCGCAGGAGCGCCCGCATGACCACCAGGACGAGCTGCGGCTGTGGCTGCGCCTGCTGACCTGCACGACGCTGATCGAAGGGGAAATCCGCACCCGGCTGCGCGCGTGTTTCGACGTCACGCTGCCGCGCTTCGACCTGATGGCGCAGCTCGAGAAAATGCCGGAGGGAATGACCCTGGGCGAGCTGTCGCGGCGCATGATGGTGTCGAACGGCAATATCACCGGGCTGGTCGAGAAACTCGCCGAGCTCGGGCTGTTGCAGCGCATCCCGCATCCCACGGACCGGCGCGCGGCCATGGTGAGACTGACCGAGGCCGGCCATCGCTCCTTTGCCGACATGGCGGTCGAGCACGCGGAGTGGATTTCGAACCTGTTCGCAGGCCTGGGCGAGGCGGAGGTGGCGCAGCTCATGCGCCTGCTGGGAAGGGTGAAGCAGTCCGTCCACGCTGCCACCGAGGAGCGCAAGGTGAGGGCCGGGGAGTGAGCATGCTGACCGTGTTACAGCCGCCGTCATGGCCGCGGCCGAAGGGCTATGCGAACGCGATGATGGGCACCGGCACCTTCGTGCTCGTGAGCGGGCAGATCGGCTGGGATGCGCAGGGCCGCTTCGCCGATGGGCTGGTGGCGCAGACCGCGCAGGCGCTGCGCAACATCCTGGCCATTCTGGCCGAGGCGAAGGCGGGCCCGGAGCATATCGCGCGGCTGGTCTGGTATGTCACCGACATCGAGGCCTACCGGGCGAGCGGCGCCGCGCTGGGCGCCGCCTGGCGCGACGTGATGGGCCGCAATTTCCCGGCGATGGCGGTGATCGGCGTCTCCGCTCTGGTCGAACGCGAAGCCTGCGTCGAGATCGAGGCGGTCGCCATCCTGCCCGCGTAGCGCGTCAGGCTTCGCGGAATTCCAGCGTCACACCGCAGGCGGCCCCGGCCGGAACCACGGCCCGCGCGGCATCGGGGTGCGTCGCCAGGCCCGCGAGGCGGGCGCTGGTCTGCGCCAGGGAGGCGGTGCGCAGGACCAGGGCGGCCATGTATTCGTGCCGGTCATCGCCGCCGGGGGCCGCCTGCCCGAAGCGCGCGGCCAGGGCCTGCGGGTGGACGACATCGATCTGGATGAGCCCGGCGGTGAGGCGCATGCCCTGCGCGATCGGGTGCACCGCGCGATGCCCGAACAGGCGGGCGAACAGGTCGCCGAGCCGGTCCGGCCGGTCGGCGCCGATCAGCACCGCGGCGATGCCGGTGGTGCCATTGGGGTGGTGCCGCCATGCATCGCGCCACACGAGATGCCGGGTGAAATGCTGACAGAAATAGATGCGCCCCGCCGGCGTCGTTTCGGGCGGCAGGCGCAGGGTACGGAACCGGGCCTCATGGGCCTGGCCGTCGATGTCGACCGGGCGCGAGAAGCCGCCCGGCGCCAGGCTCGGAACGCCTTCCCGGCCCAAACGCCGGTGCAGCGCGTCGGCGTCATCGGTTGCGAATACCAGCCCGTTCAGGCCGGCCGGCCAGTCGAGCAGATCGGCCCGCGCGCCGTGCCTGTCCGGCACGCCGATCAGTTCGAGATAGTCGGTGGCAAAGACGGCGAGATGATTGATCGAGCCCAGGCTGTGCCGGCCTCGCGGCGTGAGGGTGAAGCCGAGGCGGGTCCAGGTCTCGGCCGCCGCGTCCATCGCGGTGCCGACATTGACGGCGACATGGTCGAGAATCGCGGCGGGCAGGGTCATTCCGGCGGCATCGCCGGCGCCCAGGCCTCGCGGCCGGGCGCATAGCGGTTGTTGGTGATGTCGGGGTCGCGATTGACCAGCGGGCGCGCATACATCGGGTGGCGCATGCTGCGAACCTCGTGCTCGATGGTGGCGAGCACGGCGCCGCCGGCGGGATCGACGATGGTCTCGAAGCGATACTGGCTCTCGTTGCTCTCCTCGCTGATCAGTCCGCGGGCTGCGAGCCGCCCATGGGGACCCGAGAAATCGGCCAGCGCGATCTGGATATGGTGGCCGTCATAGGCGGCAAGGCTCGCCGCGGTCTCGCGGAAGAGGAGGGATTCGCCGAGGCCCACCGGCACCCGCGCGAAGCGGCCCTGGGCGTCGCTGCCCGCGCTGGCGGGGGTGGCGAGAATCTCTTTGTAGAACCGCACGATTCCCTCGCTCGTTCCTTCGCCCACGGCGATCTCGATATAGGGCATCCCGAGCGTGATGCGGCCGAAGTGCGCGGCGTCGGGTGCGTGGCAGCGCAGCCGGTTGCCCCAGGGGCAGGTGACCTCGACGCAGTCCGCGGCCTCGCGGAAGGCGAA
>JAGXAV010000609.1 GCA_018971455.1 Rhodospirillales bacterium | reverse complement strand
GGGACGGCCGGGTTGCGCCAGCCGGCGGGGTCCGTGAGGTCGCCGGAGAAGGCGGGCATGACCAGCGTGCCGCCTCGCCCAGCACGTCGGTCAGGGCGTGGATCACGGCGGCCGCGCCGCCGGCCACCCAGCCGAGGGTGCTGAGGGCGCAATGGACCAGCACCACGTCGCCCGTGCGCAGGCCGAGGGCGCGCAGATCGGCGGCGAGCGTCGCGCGGGTGCGCGGCGCCGCGGTGGCGGCGATGATGGCGGCCTCGCGCATCTCAGCCGCCCATCCCGGCCACGCAGCTCACCCGCGCGCGCCGCGGGTGAAGCCCCAGAGCAGCATGACCGCCCCGAAGGCGAGGTAGGCCAGGACCGCCCACAGCGCGATGCGGCCGGCATGGGGGCGCAGGGTGGGCACCAGGCGCGGGCCGAAGATCAGCGCCATGAGCAGCAGGCCAGCGGCGCGCAGCAGGTCGAAATCGCGCAGGGTGGGGTGCCAGCCCATCGGGGGCGCCCCTCAATTTGCTTGTCGGGCGCCCGCCAGCGTCCCATTCTGGGGGGCGCTGACGGGCGGGGTCTGAACGTGGAACGGCTGAACTGGTTCCTGGGCGTTCTGGCGATCGAGCTCTGGGTGGTGGCCTGGCTGGTCGCCTTCGCGCGCGAGATCGCGCGCTGGTGGCGCCGCCGCCGCGGCCGTCACCCGACCAGGCCCGCCTGATAGACCTGCAGATGCGCGTAGGCGGCCCGCAGCAGCGCGGGGGTGTAGCCGGTCGCCATCACGCGGGCCAGCATGTCGCCGACGATGTGCTCGGCCTCCACCGGGCCGCCGCGCTGGAGGTCGCGCAGCATGGAGGCGGCGTTGGTGGAGCTGCGGTCGGTGAGCGCATTGCGGGCGAACTCGAAGGCGGCGGCGCGCGGCTTGTGGCCGGCGGCGGCCGCGGCGAGCGCGCATTCCTCGTACATCTCGACGTTCAGGCGGGCGCCGTCCTGGGTGCTGGCGATGGCGCCGACGGTGCCGCGCATCAGGCAGGTCATCGCCGCGATGGTGCACAGGAAGACGAATTTCTCCCACATGTCCTGCATGATCTCGTGCGAGTGGCGGGGCGCGAAGCCGCCGCGCTTCAGGGTCTCCTGAAGCGCCTCGCAGCGCGCCACCTGGCTCGGGTGGCGCTCGCCGAAGACGAAGCCCTGTGCCTTGTTGAGGTGGCGCACGGTGCCGTCGGCATCCAGCGTGATGCCGATCAGGGCGACGCCGCCGAGCACCGCCTCCGGCCCGAATTCGGCGTCCAGCCGGTCGAGGTGGCGGATGCCGTTGAGCTGGGGGAGGATGAGCGCGCCGGGGGCGGCGGGGCGGATCGCGGCGATCGCGTCCTCGAGGTCGTAGGCCTTGCAGCTGACGATGATGGCGTCGTAGCCCGGCCCGACGGTGTCCCGGGTCACCGTGTTGACCGGCAGGGCCAGGTCGCCGAGCGGGCTCTTGATCACCAGGCCGTGGGCGGCGAGTTGTTCGGCGCGGCGCGGGCGGACGAGGAAGGTGACATCCACCCCCGCATGGGTCAGCCGGCCGCCGAAATAGCCGCCGATGCCGCCGGCGCCGAGGATCAGGATGCGCATGCTCGTTCTCCGTTCTGTCAGCCGGAACAATGGCGATGGGGGCCGGGCTTGCCAACCTGCGGGGCGGGGATGGCAGGAATGGGCGGATGGGCAATTTCATCTGCCCGCCCGCCCATGCTAGAGGGGCGCCATGAATGACACCGCTCCTCTCGACGTCGCCATCGGCTGCGACCATGCCGGGTTTCCGCTCAAGGCGCCGCTGATGGCCGCGCTCGCTGCGGCCGGGCACCGCGTGCTCGACATGGGCACCTCCGG
>JAGXAV010000608.1 GCA_018971455.1 Rhodospirillales bacterium | reverse complement strand
TCAGGTCGCCGTCGAGACGCCGCAGCACCTCACCCGCCGCCAGCGCGAGCTGCTCGAGGAGTTCGAGGCCGAGGGCAAAGGCCACGCCAAGGGCAGCCCCGATTCGGAGGGCTTCTTCGCCAAGGTGAAGGAATTCTTCGAAAGCAGCGGGCGATGACCGCGCCGCCGCTGGTCGGCGTCACGCTCGACAGCGAGGAGCCGGGCGGCTACTCGAAATTCCCCTGGTACGCGCTGCGCCAGAACTACACCGCCGCCATCGCCGGCGCCGGCGGCCTGCCGGTCGCCCTGCCCCATCACGCGGGCCTCGCCGAGGCCTATCTCGACCGGCTCGCCGCCCTGGTGGTCACCGGCGGCGCCGTCGACGTCGCACCCGCCCTCTACGGCGCGGCCGGCCAGCACGCCAGCGTCACCCTCAAGCAGGGCCGCACCGAGGCCGAGCTCGCCCTGTTGCGCGGCGCGCTGGCGCGCGGCCTGCCGGTGCTGGGCATCTGCGGTGGCGAGCAGCTGCTCGCGGTGGCGCTTGGCGGCACCCTCATCCAGCACATTCCCGACAGCGTGCCCGCGGCCCTGGCGCATGAGCAGCCCAACCCGCGCGACGAGCCCGGCCACGCCATCGCCGTGGTGCCCGGCACCCTGCTCGCCCGCATCGTCGGGGCGGCGGCGATGGCGGTGAACTCGGCCCATCACCAGGCCGTCGCCACCCCCGGCCCGGCGGCCATCGTCAACGCCACCGCGCCTGACGGCGTCATCGAGGGCATCGAGGATCCCGCCCGCCGCTTCTGCCTGGGCGTGCAGTGGCACCCCGAATTCCTCATCGACCCCGGCGACCGCCGCATCTTCGACGCGCTGATCGCCGCCGCCGCATGACGGCGGCCCCCCCCGCGGACGACGCCCCGGCCCCGGAGCGCGGCGAGCGCATCGCCAAATATCTGGCCCGCGCCGGCGTCGCGAGCCGCCGCGACGCCGAGCGCCTGCTCGCCGAGGGGCGCGTCCGGCTCAACAACGCCGTGGTCAGCCACCCCGCCACCTTCGTCGGCGAAGGCGATCTCGTGGTGGTCAACGGCACCCTGGTCGAGCCGCCCGCGCGCACGCGGCTGTGGCGCTACCACAAGCCGGCCGGGCTGGTGACCACCCATCGCGACCCCGAGGGCCGCCCCACCGTGTTCGAGCGCCTGCCCCCCGGCCTGCCGCGCGTGGTCAGTGTCGGGCGGCTCGACCTGTCGAGCGAGGGGCTGCTGCTGCTGACCAATGATGGCGGGCTCGCCCGCCGCCTCGAACTGCCGGCCAATGGCTGGCTGCGGCGCTACCGGGTGCGCGTCTTCGGCGTGGTCGAGCCCGCCGCCCTGGCCGCGCTGGCCCGCGGCGTCACCATCGCCGGCATCCGCTATGGCGCCATCGAGGCGGGGCTCGACAGCCGCAAGGGCGATAATTGCTGGCTCAGCGTCGGCCTGCGCGAGGGCCGCAATCGCGAAATCCGCCGCGTCATGGAGCATCTCGGCCTGCGCGTCACGCGGCTGATCCGCATCTCCCACGGCCCCTTCCAGCTCGGCCTGCTGCCGCGCGGTGCGGTCGAGGAGGTGCCGGCCAAGGTGCTGCGCGAGCAGCTTCCGCCGGCCTGAGGATCCGGCCGTGAGGATGGCGGGTTGAGGATCATCGCCGGCGCCTGGCGCGGACGCGCGCTCGCCGCCCCCGCCGGCGCCGCCACCCGCCCGACCGCCGAGCGCGTGCGCCAGGCGCTGTTCGACATGCTGCTGCACGCCCCCTGGGCCGGCCGCGCCCGCCTCGAGGGCGCGGTGGTGCTCGACGCCTTCGCCGGCACCGGGGCGCTCGGGCTGGAGGCCCTCTCGCGCGGCG
>JAGXAV010000044.1 GCA_018971455.1 Rhodospirillales bacterium | reverse complement strand
GCTGCGCGAAATGGTCGCAGCCGGGCGCAGCTTCGCCGACCTCAACCTCTAGACACGATCCGGCCCGATGATGCCGTCAGGCCGGATCGTGCGCCATGCCGCGCGCCGCTACTGCTTGACCAGCGTGGCGACGGAGATGTGCGGCCAGCTGATGCCGAGGAAATTGAGGATGACGGTCTGGGTGTACTGAAGCTGCATGAAGCTGCTGCCGTCGGGCTGCTGGACGGTCTCGATCCAGAAGATGGCGTCGAGCTGCACGGCGTTGGCGTTCTGCACCACGAAGGGGATGTTGACGATGCCGCCGGTCGGCTTGGTCGAGATGATCAGCACCACGGTCCGGGTGATGGTCTGGCCGAGAATGTCGTCCAGCAGGGCGAGATTGAGGTTCTTGACGAAGGGCGGGTCGAAGCCGGCGGGTAGCGGCGGGTCGGCGAAGGGGGCGAGATAGGCGGGGTCGGTGAGCGGGCCGGCGGCGTTGAAGGGGGTGGAATCGACCGTGCCGATCTTCGGGCCGCCGGCGATGGTGAGCGCGTTGCCCTGGGCGAGCAGCGAATCGCCGTGCGGCACGCAGCCCTGGCGCACCACGGTGGCGGCGGCGGCCGGCGGCACAGTGGTGGGGGGCACGTTGAGCCAGAATCCGGGCTCGATATGCATGGCGGCGTTGCTCTGCGCGTCGCTGACCCGCTGGAGATAGGACAGGCCGGTCAGGAAGATGTCGTCCTGGCCCGAGCCGCGATTGGGCACCAGGCCGCCGATCGGCGTGAATTGCAGGGTTTCCACGGTGGCGTTGAGCTTGAGGCGGAACGGCTTGTTCTCGTGCTTGTCGGGCAGCGAGATGAGATTGAAGCCGCGCCCGACCCAGGTGCCCGCGAGATCGGTGAGCGGGCCGAGCTGGTCGGCGACGGTCAGCAGGGGCGCGCTGGCGCGCAACGGCGCGGAGCCGGACATGTGATCACTCCTTCGTGATGTTGTCACATTCTCGTTACGGAATGTTCTCGTAACGAGATCGCGACGCTATCACGGCGGCGGGCCCTGTCCCGTCACATTGTCGTGTCGTCCGGGGGGCTGGCGTCGCGCCGCCACAGCCAGGCCGCACCCGCCGCGAGGAGCGCCGCGGGCGCGGCAAGCCAGGCGGGACCGGTGAGAAAACCGGCCTCGCCGAGCGCGCGGGCGAGGCCGGCCAGCAGGGCGGCGGCGAGGCCGGCGCGGTGCTCGGCGCACAGGAGAAGGGCGGCCTGGAGGGATCCCGCCCCGGCGGCCCGCAAATCGCGGCCATGCCGCGCCCAGCCGCGCGCCAGGGCGTGGCGGGCGATGGCGGCGACGAGCGGCAGGCAGAGCAGGGAGGCCGCCGGCAGCCGCCATTGCGGGTGGCCGAGCCGGGCTGCGAGCGCGCCGCCGGCGAGCATCGGCGGCAACGCGACGGCGTCGTGCAGCAGGCCGACCAGCAGGCGCCGTCCGGGGAAGCGCGTCAACGCCAGCAGGACGGCCAGTGCCAGGCTGAGGAGGACCGCCGCGAGGAGCGCGGCCAGGGTGGCGGCGAGCGTGGCGGCGTTCATTGCAGGAGCGACTGGGTTTTCACCAGCCGCGCGTAGAGCCCGTCCTGGGCCATCAATTCGGCGTGGGTGCCCTGCTCGACCGCCGCGCCATCGGCCATCGCCACCACCAGGTCGGCGTCCCGCACGGTGGACAGGCGGTGCGCCACGATGATGGTGGTGCGGCCATGGCGCAGCCGGCCGAGCGCCTCCTGCACCAGGGCCTCGCTCTCGGCGTCGAGCGCGCTGGTGGCCTCATCGAGCAGCAGGATGCGGGGGTTGCGCAGCAGGGCGCGGGCCAGCGCCACGCGCTGGCGCTGGCCGCCGGAGAGCCGGCCGCCACTGGGGCCGACGCGGGTGGCGTAGCCCTGCGGCAGGGCGGCGATGAAGTCGGCGGCGGCGGCGGCCTGGGCCGCGGCGGCGATCTCGGCCTCGCTCGCCCCCGGCCGGCCCATGGCGATGTTGGCGGCCACCGTGTCGTCGAACAGCAACGTGTCCTGGCCGACATAGGCAATGGCGTCGCGCAGGCTGGCGAGGCGGATCCGGCGGATATCCGCACCGTCCAGCGTGATGGCGCCGCCGGTGGCGTCGTGCAGGCGGGGAATGAGGGCGAGCGCGGTCGATTTGCCGGCGCCGGAGGGGCCGACCAGCGCCACCGTCAGCCCCGGCTCGGCGGTGAAACTGAGGTCGCGCAGGCCGGCGCGGCCATCGGGATAGGCGAAGGCGACATGGTCGAACACCAGCCTTCCCTGGCCTTGCGGCAGGGGGGCGGCGTCCGGCGCCTCGGTGATGCCGGGCTTCTCGTCGATCACCGCGAAGCAGCGCACCAGGCCGGCCAGGCCCTCCTGCAGAGCGGAGTTCAGCGAGCCGAGGGCGCGCAGCGGCCGCGAGGCGATCAGCAGGGCGGTGACGAAGCCGGTGAAATTGCCGAGGCCGCTGGCGCCGGTGGCCGCCCGCCAGCCGGCGAAGCCGATCACCGCGGCGACGGCGGCACCGCCCAGCACCTCGAGCAGCGGATCGAGCCGGGCGCGCCCACGGATCATGCGCATCAGCGAGTCGGTCAGCGCGGTGAAGGCGGCGTCGGCCCGGCGCGTCTCGGCGGCCTCCAGCCGGTAGGCGCGCACGGTGCGGGCCTGGGCGAAGCTCTCGTTGAGCAGGGCGGCGGTGGCGCCGATCTGGGTCTGCATGCCGGTGGAGGAGCTGCGGATGCGCTTGCCGACGCGCTGGATGGGCACGGCGGCGAGCGGGTAGAGCACCACCGCGATCAGGCTCAGCTCCCAGTCCAGATAGATCATCGAAATCGCCAGCCCGACCAGCTGCACGGCGTCGCCCAGGCCGTTCACCGCGCGGATCAGCGCCTCGCGAATGGTCACCGCGTCGGTGGTGAAGCGGGCGGCCAGCGTCGCCGGCGCCTCGCGCTCGACGCGGGCGAGGTCGGCGCGCATGAGGTGGGCGAACATACGGCCCTGCAGCGCGCGGATCACCTGCATGACCACGCCCTGGACGGCGACGCTCTGGAAATACTGCGCCAGCGCCTTGATCGACGTGATGCCGACCACCAGCAGCGGCACCTGGTAGAGGATGCGCCGGTCGCGGGCGGCGAACATCTCGAAGGCGCGGTCGATGACCAGCGGGTAGAGGGCGGTGGTGCCGGCGAGCAGCAGGGTGAGCGCCAGCACGCCGGCCAGGCCCGCGCGATGGTCGCGGACATGCTCGCGCCAGAGTCGCAGCAGCAGGGGACGCATCGCGTCATGGGGGGCGGCTGTCATGGCCGGGGCGTGTATCAGTCCGCGCCGCTTGCCGCCAGTTGGCGCGCCCGCGGGCGCGGACGGGGCGCCGGCGGCCGGGCCGGCGGGGCCTCTTCTTTTCGGCCGCGGGATTGGGCAGAACGGGGCATGGCCGATCCCTCCCCCGCGCGTCCGCGCATCGCCGTCTATGTCGATCTCGACCTGGTCGGCGACGGGCTCATCAAGCTGCCATTCGTGCGGGCGCTGCGCCACGCCTATCCGACGGGCGAGCTGACCTGGGTGGCCGGGCGGGGGCGCAGCGCCTATGGCGGGGCCCTGGCGCCGGTGGTGGGCGGGCTGATCGACCGCGTGATCGAGGAGAGCGGCGTCGGGCGCGGGCTGGCGGCGGCCCTGGGCGGGCGGCTCGATCTGCTGATCGACACACAGAGCAAGCTCGCCACGACGCTCGCGCTGCGGCGGCTGCGGCCGCGCCGCTTTTTCGCCGCGACCTGGAACGGGCTGCTGTCGGATCGCTGGCCGCCACGCGGCTATCGCAAGCCGCGGCGGCTGATCCGCCGGCTGCTCGACATTCTCGAGCACGCCACTGGTGCGCCGGCCGCGCCGGATGCGGCCCTCACCCTGCCGGACGCGGCCATCGCGCGGGCGGCGGCGTTGCTGCCCGCGGGGCCGCGCTATGTCGTCCAGGCGGTGGGGGCCGGCGGCCGGCACAAGGCCTGGCCGGCCGAGCGCCACGTGGCACTCGCCCACGCCCTGCAGGCGGCCGGCGCGCAGCCGGTGCTGATCCTCGGGCCGGATGAGCGCGGGCTGCACGCGGCGCTGGCCGAAGCGGCGCCGCGCGCGCGCTTTCCGTTGCAGGAGGGGCCGCAAGCCGGGCCGGAGCTGACCATCGCGCTGGCCGCGCGCTGCGCGGCGGGGGTGGCAGGGGATTGCGGCGGCGGGCACATGCTGGCCGCGTCGGGCGTGCCGATGGTGTCGCTGTTCGGCCCCACCGACCCGGCCAAGTTCGCCCCTTGGGCGAGCCGCCTCACCGTGCTGCGCGCGCAGGATTGGGGCGGCGAGGCGATGGCGGCGATCCCGGTCGCGGCGGTGCTGGAAGCACTCGAGGGATTGCGCGCAGAATAGGGACCATGTCGCGACGCGCCTTCGAGGTCACGCCCGAGCTGATGCTGCGGGCCTATCGGGCCGGGCTTTTCCCGATGGCCGAAACGCGCGACGCCGCGCGGCTCTACTGGCTCGACCCCGAGCAGCGCGGCATTCTGCCGCTGGAAGGGTTCCATCTGCCGCGCCGGTTGCGCCGCACCGCACTGTCCGGCGCCTTCGAGGTCAGCGTGGACCGCGATTTTCCCGCCGTGATCGCCGGCTGCGCGGCCGCCGGGCCGAGGCGTGAGGATACCTGGATCAACGCCGATATCGAGCGGCTGTTCACCGCCCTGCATCACATGGGCCACGCCCATTCGGTGGAATGCTGGCAGGAGGGCGCGTTGGTGGGCGGGCTGTACGGCGTGGCGCTGGGCGGCGCCTTCTTCGGCGAGAGCATGTTCAGCCGGGCGCGCGATGCCTCCAAGGTGGCGCTGGTGCATCTCGTCGCCCGGCTGCGGATGGGGGGCTACCGGCTGCTCGACACCCAGTTCGTCACCACGCACCTGGCGCAGTTCGGCACCACGGAAATTCCGCGGGACGAGTACCGCGCGCGGCTGCTGACCGCCCTCGCCACGCCGGCGCGGTGGCTGGCCACCCCGGACGCGGCGGCGCTGGTGGCGGAAATCGACGCGCTGGGGCTCTGTGCAGCCGGCCCTGCGCCCCCATCTGGCTAAGCGGGGCCTGCCTGAGCGGGAGCTGCCCGACCGGGGCCGCCGCCGGCTCGGGGCGTAACGTCGTCCGGTGTGGCGGGTCGGGTATCTTGTAAGGCAGCAACGGGCAGGGATCGGTTGATGGCGCGGCGGCGTTTTCTCTCGCTTCTGGCTTCTCCCTGGCGGGACCATGCCGGGCGCTTCGCGCCGCTCAAGGCCGCGGTGCTGGTTGGCGTGCTGATCCCGGCGCTCGACATGGCGGTGCTGTTCGAGATGAACGCGCTGGGCGGCCGGCCGGTGCATGAGATGATCCTGCGCTGCGGCCACTGGGCGGTGCGCTTCCTGCTGCTGACGCTGGCGGTAACGCCGCTGCGCGCGGTGCTGGACTGGCCGCGCGTGCTGCTGTTGCGGCGCATGCTCGGCGTGACCGCGGCGGCCTACGCGGTCACCCATTTGACGCTCTACTGCGCCGACACCGGCTGGCGGCCGCTTTTCGTCGCCAGCGAGATCCTCCACCACATCTACCTGACCATCGGCTTCGCCACCCTGCTCGGGCTGCTGGCGCTGGCCATCACCTCCACCGATGGCTGGCAGCGGCGCCTCGGCCGGCGCTGGAAGAAGCTGCACCGGCTGGTGTTCCCGCTCGCCGTGCTGGCGCTGACGCATTACTTCCTGCAGGCCAAGGCGGATACGACCGACGCGGTGTTCGCCGCCGGCATCTTCGTCTGGCTGGCGGCCTGGCGCCTCAGCCCGAGACGCTGGCAGGGCCGCCTCGCGCTGCTGCCGGCGCTGGCCGTTCTCGCGGCGATCCTCACCGGCCTCATCGAGACCGCGTGGTACGGCCTGGCCACCCATGTGGACGCCGCCCGCGTGCTGCTGGCCAATTTCACCATTGCGTATGGGCCACGGCCGAGCCTGGAGATTTTGCTGGTGACAGCATTATTGCTGCCGCTGGCGGCGGGGCGGCGGTGGTGGAAAGGCAGGCGCGGCAAGGCCCGCGCGCGGCCCTGGAGCCGCAAGGGGGCGGAGGCCCCCTTGAGCCCCTGACCTGGAGCGGCGGTGTTTTCTAGAGAAGCGCCAAATCGTCCCGGTGGACGATCTCGTCGCGGCCGCGCCAGCCGAGGATGGTTTCGATGTCGGCGCTGCGGTGGCCGATGATGCGGGCGGCGTCCTCGCTGCCATAGGCGGCGATGCCGTGGCCGAGGCGGGCGCCGTCCGGCCCCTGCACCACCACCGCGTCGCCGCGGGCGAAATGCCCGCCGATGGCGCGCACGCCGGCCGGCAGCAGGGAGCGACCCTGGGCGAGGGCGCGGGCGGCGCCGGGATCGACGGTGAGGCTGCCTTGCGGCTGCAGCGCGCCGAGAATCCAGCGCTTGCGCGCCGAGCGGCCCTCCGGCGCGGGCAGGAACCAGGTGCAGCGCGCGCCATCCTCGAGCGCGCGCAGCGGGTGGGCGACGTGGCCGAGAGCGATGGCCATGGCGCAGCCGGCGCCGGTGGCGATGCGGGCGGCGGCGAGCTTGGTTCGCATGCCGCCGCTGGAATAGCCGGGCGGGGGCTCGCCGCCCATCGCCTCGATCGCCGGCGTCAGGGCTGCGACGACGGGGATGTGGGCCGCGGCCGGGTCGCTCTTGGGGTCCGCCGTGTAGAGCCCGTCAATGTCGGAGAGCAGGATGAGTTGGTCGGCCTGGACCATTTCGGCGACGCGGGCGGCCAGCCGGTCATTGTCGCCGAAGCGGATTTCCGCCGTCGCCACGCTGTCATTCTCGTTGATCACCGGGACGCAGGCCAGGCCCAGCAGCGTGGTGAGCGTGGCGCGGGCATTGAGGTAGCGGCGGCGATCCTCGGTGTCTTCGAGCGTCAGCAGCAATTGGGCGGCGGTCAGCCCGTGCCCGTGCAGGGCATCGGTCCAGGCCTGGGCGAGGCGGATCTGCCCGACCGCGGCGGCGGCCTGCTTCTCCTCCAGGCGCAGGCGCGGGCGCGTCAGCTTGAGGGCGCGGCGGGCGAGCGCGATGGCGCCGGAGCTGACGACGATGACATCCGTGCCGCGCGCGCGCAGGGTGGCGATGTCGGCGGCGATGGCGGAAAGCCAGGCGGTGCGCGGGGCGGCGCGGGCGGGATCGACCAGCAGGGCGCTGCCGATCTTGACGACCAGCCGCCGCGCCGTGCCGATGGCGGGAACGGGCACCCGGCTCATGCCGCGCGCGCCTTCGCGATTTCCGCCCACAAGGCCGCCAGCACCTCGGGCACACCCTGGCCGGTGGCGCCGGACAGCAGCAGCACGGGATGCCCGCAGGCGCGCGCGAGGGCCGCGCGCCGGGCGGCGGCCTCGCGCGGTGTCATCGCGTCGGCTTTGTTCAGCGCGACGATCTCGGGTTTTTCCGCGAGCCCCCCGCCATAGCCGGCGAGTTCCGCGCGCACCGTGCGCCAGGCCGCGACGACGTCGCCCGCCGCGCCATCGATCAGATGCAGCAGCACGGCGCAGCGCTCGACATGGCCGAGGAAGCGGTCGCCCAGCCCGGCGCCCTCATGGGCGCCTTCGATCAGGCCGGGGATGTCGGCGAGCACGAATTCCTGGCTCATCGACAGCCGGCACACGCCGAGCTGGGGGCGCAGCGTGGTGAAGGGGTAGTCGGCGATCTTCGGCTTGGCGGCCGAGACGACGGAGAGGAACGTCGATTTGCCGGCATTCGGCAGCCCGACCAGCCCGGCATCGGCGATCAGCTTGAGGCGCAGCCAGACCCAGCGCTCCTCGCCCGGCCAGCCCGGATCGGCGCGGCGCGGCGCGCGGTTGGTGGAGGTCTTGAAATGGGCGTTGCCGAAGCCGCCATCGCCGCCGCGCAGCAGGGTGACCCGCTTGCCCGGGGCATCGAGATCGGCCAGCAGCGTGACCTTGTCCTCGTCGAGGATCTGGGTGCCGACCGGCACCTTGATGACGACATCCGCGGCACCCGCGCCGGTGCGGTCGGAGCCGGCGCCGTTGCCGCCCTTGGCCGCGCGGAAATGCTGGGTGTAGCGGAAGTCGATCAGGGTGTTGAGGTTCTCGACCGCCTCGAAGATGACATGCCCGCCACGCCCGCCGCTGCCGCCATCCGGGCCGCCGAACTCGATGAAGCGCTCGCGGCGGAAGGCGACCACGCCGTTGCCGCCGTCACCGGAGCGGCAATAGATTTTGGCCTCGTCGAGGAACTTCATTCGGGTGCTCGGAAACGACAACGGGGGCCGGCTGGCGCCGACCCCCGCGATGATCGCGAAAAGGGCGCGGCAAGCCTATTCGGCGGCCACCGCCAGCGGGGCGACGGAGACCTGCACGCGGTCATCGGCGCGGCGCTCGAAGGTGACATGGCCGTCGACCAGGGCGAAGATGGTGTGGTCCTTGCCGAGGCCGACATTGCGGCCGGGCTTCATCTTGGTGCCGCGCTGGCGGATGATGATGTTGCCGGCAACCACTTCCTGGCCACCGAACTTCTTCACACCGAGGCGGCGGCCCTCGGTATCGCGCCCGTTGCGCGAGGAGCCGCCGGCTTTCTTATGGGCCATGCTCCGCTCTCCTTAGGCTGCGTTGATATTGGACACGCGCAGCACGGTGACGTGCTGGCGATGGCCATTCTTGCGACGGCTGTTCTGCCGGCGGCGCTTCTTGAAGATGACGACCTTGTCGAGCCGGTCCTGGGCGATCACGGTGGCGGTGACCGAGGCGCCGGCGACGGTCGGCGCGCCGAGGGTGAGGCTGCCTTCGCCGCCCACCGCGAGGACGTCCGTGAAGGTGACGCTGGCGCCCGGCTCGGCTTCCAGCTTCTCCACCTTCAGCACATCGTTCGGCGCCACGCGATACTGTTTTCCGCCGGTGCGGATCACTGCGAACATCGTCTGCTATCCTGTCAAAGCCTGCCCGCCTGCCAAAGCCCGCCCGGGGACGGGACAGCGCGCAACAAACGGGGGCAGCCGAACTCGGGCCGGCCGCCGGGAAGGCGCGTTATAGCGTCCCCTTGGCGCGAGTCAACGCATGGCGCGCCGTTGCGGCCCGGGCGATCGCTGCCTATAAGGCGGCTCCGTTCGGCGCGGAGAGGTGCCAGAGTGGTCGATCGGGACGGTCTCGAAAACCGTTGTGCGTGCAAGCGTACCGTGGGTTCGAATCCCACCCTCTCCGCCACCTTCTAATACACTGATATCATTGGATATTATCTCCGGCCTGGCGCATTGCAAGCGACGGAAATGCCGCACTCATTTCGGCGCTGCTGCGCAGAACCGGTCGACCGAGACGGTCCCGGTCCGCCGATAGGGCGATGGTCTTGCGGAATATCTCTCAGCACCCCTTTGCGTGGTACCAGTTCCCGCGGTGCCTCCGCACGGCGTAGACGCGTACCATGGAAAGGAGACGCCCCGCTGCTCGAGGGGCGGGCCTGGTTTGAGGCGTTATCAGCGGTTTATCGTAAGCCGGGTTTTCGTTGCTATCCGCGTTGCGACCCGAAGCCGAGCGCCTGACGCTGCCCTGGCCAGGCGATGGGCAGCCGGCTGTCATTGGCGA
>JAGXAV010000607.1 GCA_018971455.1 Rhodospirillales bacterium | reverse complement strand
CGGCGATGCGGCGCTATGTCGATGCGCCGCGGCGCGGCGAGACGGTGGCGGCCGCCTTCGACGGCCAGCGCCGGCTGATCGGCTACGTGCCCGCCGGCGCCGGCACCCGCGGATTGGTCGTCCGCGTCGGCCTCGCGCTGCCCGGGGGGATGGCCGGCCTGGACCGCACCGCCATGGCGGGCTTCGCGCTCGTGCTGGCCGGCATGCTGGCGTCGCTCGCCGTGGCGCTGTGGGCCGGGCAGCGTTTCGTGCGCCGGCCGACCGCGGCGCTGCTGGCGGTGGCGCGGCGCTGGTCGGCGGGCGACCTCGCGGCCCGCGCTGACCTGGCCGAGGCGGCCGGATCCGAATTCGGCAGCCTGGCGCTGGCCTTCAACAAGATGGCCTCCACCCTCGATCATGAGCAGGCGGAACTGCGTGAGCTCAACGCCACGCTGGAGCAGCGGGTCGGCGAACGCACGCGCGACCTGACGGAAAGCCGCAACCGGCTACAGGTCGAGATGGCCGAGCGCGAGAAGACGGAGACCAGCCTGCGCCAGGCGCAGAAGCTCCAGGCGGTGGGCCAGCTTGCCGGCGGCATCGCGCATGACTTCAACAACCTGCTGACCGCCGTGCTCGGCGCGCTCGACCTGCTGCGCGCCCGGCTTCCGGCGGGGCAGGAGAATCTGGTGCGCCTGGTCGACAATGCCCGTCATGCCGCCGAGCGGGGCGGCAAGCTGACCAGCCAGCTGCTCGCCTTCTCGCGCCACCAGCAATTGCTGCCGGTGCCGACCGACCTCAACCTCGCCATCGTGACGCTGACCAACCTGCTGGGCAGCACGCTCGGCCGTTCGATCCGTATCCAGACGGACCTCGTGCAGGATCTGTGGCCGGCGATGGTCGATCCGAGCCAGATCGAGGCGGCCATCATCAACCTCGCCATCAACGCCCGTGACGCCATGCCGCAGGGGGGCGTGCTGACCATCGGCACGCGCAATCTCACCCTCGGCGTCGGCGGCAATGTCGCGGCGGGGGATTACGTCGCCGTGCGGGTCGGCGACACCGGCACGGGCATGACGCCGGAGGTGCTGGGGCGCCTTTTCGAGCCGTTCTTCACCACCAAGGATATCGGCCGCGGCTCGGGCCTCGGGCTGTCGCAGGTGCATGGGCTGGCGGTGCAGTCCGGCGGCGATGTGCGCGTCGAAAGCCGGCTCGGCGAGGGCAGTACCTTCACCCTGCTGCTGCCGCGCGCCCATGCGCTGCCGGCCGCCGCCGGGCCGGACTCCGGCGCCGGGCGGGTCATGTCCCGCAGGCGGGCGCGCATCCTGGTGGTCGATGACGACAGCGATGTGCGCCAGATGATCGGCGAGATGCTGGCCGAGCGTGGCTACGCGGTGGTGACCACCGCGGGCGCGGCCGAGGCGCTGGCGGTGCTCGAACAGGATGGCGGGTTTGACGCCATGCTGGTGGATTACATCATGCCCGGGCGCAGCGGCGTGGCCCTGATCGAGGCGGTGCGGGCGATCCGGCCGGCGATGCGCGTGCTGCTGATGACCGGCCATGTCGAGCTGCGCGCCGGCGAGGCGGTGGGGGCGGAGAACATCATCCGCAAACCCTTCAACGTCGCCACGCTGGACGAGCGGCTGGAGCAGCTTCTCGCGCGCCCGGTGCTGCGCGCGGTGCCGGATTCTGACGCCTCCTCCGCCGGCTGACGCGGCCGCGCGCCGCATGACCGTTCGAGACCTCGCCCGGCCGCGCCACGACATCAATCACGTCCTGGTCTATGGGCAGTCGCTCTCCAGCGGCTGGGAGGGCTGGCCCGCGCTCTCCGTCGCGCCGCGCACGGACAGCCTGATGCTCGGCCGGAGCGTGCGGGCGCTGGAGGA
>JAGXAV010000606.1 GCA_018971455.1 Rhodospirillales bacterium | reverse complement strand
GGACTAAGTTGCTCTAGCATTCATGTTTTCCAGAGCACGTTCACCCGACCTGATGAGCCCACCAGGCCGGATCGCGTTCTAACCGATCCGCGCCAGCGCCTGGGTGAGATCGGCGATGATGTCGTCGGGATGCTCGATGCCGATCGACATGCGAATGGTCGCGTCCGAAATGCCCAGCCGCTCGCGCGTCGCCTGCGGCACGCCCGAATGCACCGTGCTCGACGGATGGCAGACCAGCGATTCGGTGCCGCCCAGGCTGACCGCGAGCTTGAACACCTGCAGCGCGTTAAGCACCGCGAACGCCTCCGCCTCGCCGCCCTTCACGTCGAAGGAAAAGGTCGAGCCGGCGCCGCTGCACTGGCTCTCGAAGACCCGCCGCGCCGGATCGTCGGCGGTCAGAAAGGCCGGATAGTAGACCCGCGCCACCGCCGGGTGGCTGGCCAGAAACCGTGTCACCGCCTCGGCATTTCGCCCGGCCGCGTGCATGCGCAGCGACAGCGTCTCCAGCGAGCGCGACAGCATCCACGCCGAATGCGGGTCGAGCTGCGTGCCGATCGCCCCGCGCAGCTGGCGGATCGGCGCCAGCCGCTGCCTGCTGCCCAGCACCGCGCCGGCCACCAGGTCGGAATGTCCACCGACATATTTCGTCAGCGAATAGAGCGAGATATCCGCGCCATGGCGCAGCGGGTGCTGGAAGATCGGCCCGAGCAGCGTGTTGTCGCACATCACAACCGGCCGCACCCCGCCCTGCGCCGCCGCGATCTCGTCCGCCACATCGCGCATCAGTGCCAGATCGACCAGCGTGTTCATGGGATTGGAGGGTGATTCGACGAGGATCACCGAAACCCGCCCGCGCGCCCGCGCCGCCATGGCCGCCGCCCGCACTGCCGCCGGATCGACCCCGTCGGCAAACCCTTCCGAACCGACGCCGAAGGGTGCGAGCGTGCGCGCCAGCAATGTCTCGGTGCCGCCATAGAGCGGCTGGCTGTGCAGCACCACGTCGCCCGGCCGCACATGGGCGAGCAGCGCGGTGGCGATGGCCGACATGCCGCTCGAGAAGATGATCGCCGCCTCCGCCGCCTCGAAGATGGCCAGCCGGTCCTCGACGATTTCGCTGTTGGGGTGGTTGAAGCGCGAATAGACCAGCCCGCCCTCGCCGCCCGCCGGCGGCGTGCGGCGGCCGGAGGTGTAGTCGAAGAAGTCGCGCCCCTCCTCGGCATTGCGGAAGACGAAGGTGGAGGTGAGGAAGACCGGCGGCTTGACCGCCCCCTCCGACAGCGCGGGGTCGAACCCGTAGCCCAGCATGAGCGTTTCCGGATGCAGCATATGGTTGCCGATCCGATCCTTGCGATAGCGCGCGCCGGGCATGAGTGTGTCTCTCCTCCTGATCGGCGGAGAATACGCCGATCAGGCGCGCCGGAACACCAGCACCGCATTGGCCAGCCGCACGCACAGCGCGCGCATGAGCGGCGCCAGCCACTTGGCCTCCGCCAGCGGCGCCAGCGCGCGCAGGCGCGAGCCGGCCAGCCGGTGGCGCAGGAACGCCGCCTCCCCGCGCGCCACCAGCTGGAAATGGCCGGCGAAGAGCGCAATCGAGTCCCCCACCGGGCGGTAGAAGATCTCCTCGCGCAATCCGTGCAACGCGCCGCTCACCCAGCCCTCGCCGGCGCCGGCGCCGGCGCCCCGGCGGTGCGCCAGGCGCAGCGCCCGTGCCTGCGCCGGCGAGCCCGGCGGCAGCCAGTGCACGAACGGCACCTTCAGATGCGGCTCGACGAGCATCTCCGCGGTGGGAAAGATCGCCACCAGCACGCCGCCCGGCCGCAGCACCCGCGCCAGCTCGCCGATGGCGGGGCCCGGCGCGC
>JAGXAV010000605.1 GCA_018971455.1 Rhodospirillales bacterium | reverse complement strand
TGGCCTGGCCCGCGCTTCCGGCGGAGCAATTCTGCGATGGCGGGCAATTCGATGCCGGCGAGGAGATCGGCGCGCTGGTGAAGGCGTAAAAGCAGGCAAACGGCAATAATTCAGGCAGAAAAACTGAAAATCTGCCAAAGACGCCGACCCATCGGCCGTACTTTCAGCCAATGGCATTGGCATGGGTTTTGCTGCATCGCAACAGTCCGGCGGTGCGCCGTCCGGGCGGGTCCCTTCCAATGGCGGGCGGGGCTCTCGCGGGGTGCCACACCCCACGCCAGCGACCGGCGGGCCAAGGATGGCCCGCGCGCGGATCAGCGATCCGCCGGCCGGCGACATGCCGCGCCGAGACTGGAGCGACGCCATGACCAAGGGTTTCCTCAAGGCCGGCCACCTGCCGACCCTGTTCTCCGCCTTCCTCTATTTCGATCTCAGCTTCATGGTCTGGGTGCTGCTCGGCCCGCTCGGCGTGGCCATCGCCCGCGACCTGCATCTCGATGCCGGGCAGAAGGGCCTGATGGTCGCCATCCCCGTACTCGCCGGCGCGTTCCTGCGCGTCGTGCTCGGCCTGCTGGTTGACCGTTTCCGCGCACGCAGGGTTGCCATCGGGGCACAGATTGCTGTGATTGCGGGATTATTGACCTGCTGGGCGATCGGCATCCACAGTCTGCCGGGGGTCTTTCTGCTTGGCGTCGTGCTCGGCCTCGCCGGCGCCTCCTTCGCCGTCGCGCTGCCCCTGGCGTCGTCCTGGTACCCGCCGGAGCACCAGGGCACGGCACTCGGCCTGGCCGGCGCCGGCAATTCCGGCACCGTGCTGGCGGCCCTGCTGGCGCCGGGCCTGGCCGCCGCCTATGGCTGGATGAACGTGGTCGGGCTGGCCGCCGTGCCGCTGCTGGCGGTGCTCGTTCTCTTCGTGGCGCTTGCCAAGGACAGCCCGTCGGCGCCGCCGCCCAAGCCGTTCGCCGCGTATCTGCGCCTGCTGCGCATCGGCGACGCCTGGTGGTGCATGTTCTTCTACGCCGTCACCTTCGGCGGCTTCGTCGGCCTCGCCTCGTCGCTGACCATCTACTTCAACGCCCAGTACGGCGTCTCCGCCGTGGTCGCCGGCAACGCTACCGCCGCCGTGGTGTTCGTAGGCTCCCTGGTGCGTCCGCTCGGCGGCGCGGTGGCCGACCGCATCGGCGGCGTGCGGGCGCTGACCGCACTCTACGCGGTGGCCGCCTGCGCCTTCGCGGCCATCAGCACCGGGCTGTCCACCATCTGGCTGGCCCTGCCGGTGTTCATCGTCGGCATGCTGGCGCTCGGCATGGGCAATGGCGCGGTGTTCCAGCTGGTTCCGCAGCGCTTCGGGCGGGAGATCGGGGTGATGACCGGCCTGGTCGGCATGGCCGGCGGCGTCGGCGGCTTCTACCTCGCCTCCAGCCTCGGCTACGCGCGGCAGATGACCGGCAGCTACGGCCCTGGCTTCCTGCTCTTCGCCCTGCTGGCGGTCGCGGCCCTGCTCGGCATCGCGGGCGTGCGGCGGCGCTGGCGGACCACCTGGTCGGCCCAGCACGGCGCGGCGCGGGTCTGAGCGGTGCGCCGCCCCCGGCTGGTGCTGGTCGGCAACGGCATGGCAGGCATGCGCGCGATCGAGGAGATCCTCGATCGCGCGCCGGACCGCTTCGCCATCACCGTGTTCGGCGCCGAGCCACACGGCGCCTATAACCGCATCCTGCTCTCGCCGGTGCTGGCCGGCGAGAAGCGGTTCGCGGACATCCTCACCCATGACCGTGCCTGGTATGCGGCGCGCGGCATCGAGCTCATCACCGGCGAGGCGGTGGTGGCGATCGACCGCGCGGCGCGCCGCGTGCGCGGTGCGGCC
>JAGXAV010000043.1 GCA_018971455.1 Rhodospirillales bacterium | reverse complement strand
CGGCGCAGCGGCGCGCAATTGCTGCTCAAGACGCCGCGCGGCTTCGTGCTGACCCCGTCCGGCGAGGCGATCCTCGGCAATGTCGAGCGCATCGAGGCGGAGAGCCAGGCGATCGCCCGGCGCATCACCGGGCGCGAGATGCGGCTCGAGGGCCAGGTGCGGCTGACGACGGTGGAGAGCCTGGCCGTCGAAATCCTGCTGCCGGCGCTGGGCGGGCTGCGTGACCGCCACCCCGGCATCACGCTCGACATAGTCGCCAATACGCGCAGCCTGAGCCTGAGCATGCGCGAGGCCGATATCGCGCTGCGCGTCGCCGCCCCCCGGCAGAATGACCTGGCGGTGCGCCGCGTCGGCACGCTGGCCTATGGGCTCTATGCATCGGCCGCCTATCTCGACCGTCACGGCATGCCGGATTTCCCCGCCGGCGGGGCCGCGCACGCGCTGGTGCAGAACGAGGCCGATCTGATGGGGCTGCCGGAGATGGCCTGGCTGGCCGCCATCCTGCCGGCGGCGTGGCCGGCGCTGCGCAGCAACAGCCGGTTCGTCCAGCGGGCCGCGGCGGCGGCCGGGCTCGGCATCGCCTGCCTCGCCCGCTATCTCGGCGATGGCGCGGGGCTGGTGCGCCTGGCGCCGCCGAGCCCGCCGCCCCGCCGCGAGTTGTGGCTCGCCGTGCACAACGACACCCGCCACACGCCGCGCATCCGCGCCGTCACCGATTTTCTCGCCGCCACCCTGCGCGCCCGGGCGAGCACCCTGGCGCCCGATGATTAGACGGTGGCGACCGGTGTCGCCGGCGAGCCGACGGCGCCCGGCAGGCGCAGCGGCGGGGCGGTGAGCAGGAACCGCGAGCGGCCATTGGCGCGCAGCCAGTCGGCAAGCTCGGTGAGGTGCCACATCTCGCCGAGATAGACGCCGAGGCGGAACAGGCAGTGCGCGTGCAGCGGCAGGGTGGCGCAGTAATCGTCCAGGCACGGCCGCGCCGGGGTGGCCTCGACGCCGTAATTGTCGGCGATCAGCGCCACGGCGCCGCTGTCCGTCACCCATTGCTGCAGGCGCGGGTCGCGCCCGTCCAGCGCGCAGTTGGTGGCGAAGAGCCGCGCCACGTCGGGCTGGCGGTTCATGGCCAGCAGCATCTCGGCGAAGCCGGTGCGCAGGCACACCAGGTCGCCGGGCTCGACCACCACCCGGTCCTTTTCCAGCACCGCCATGAGGTCGTCATAGCCGACGATCTTCCCGGAACGGCCGTAATGGGCCTCCAGGTCGATCATCACGCCGCGGCCCTGGATGCAGGATCTGGCCATGTTCTCGACGCCGAGATGCAGCGCGCCCTGGCGCCCGGTGGTGGGGATTTCCCGGCCGTCGCGGTAGATCAGCGGGCCGACGATGTCGGTGCCGGCGCGGAAGCCGTTGTAGAACACGTCCTCCGCCTTGCCGTCGCCATCGACGTCGAACATCTGGCCGACATGGGCGAGGCTGTCCCATTGCGTCGAGTATTGCAGCGTGAGGATCACCTGGTCGTCGCAGATGACGTCGAGCGCCGTGGGATCGTCGCAGCGCAGCGGGTAGGTCATGTTCGGTTTGCCGTTGCGCTGGGTGGGGCGCAACTCGGGCGGGGTGCGCCGCGGATTGAGCACCGCGCCGCCGGGATAGTCGAGCGGCAGGCTGAGGCAGAAGGTCTTGCCCAGCCGCACCTCGGCGATGCCCTGCAGCACCTTCTCCGGCGTCAGCAGGTTGAGGCGGCCGAGCTCGTCGTCAGGCCCGAAATCGCCCCAGGTCGAGCCCTCGGGGCGGCGGCTCCAGCGCGGTGATTGGCTCATGTCTGTTTCCTCCCGTGTGGTCCTGGCTCAGCCGCGGCCGCGATAGGGGGGTACGCCCTGGTCGGGGATCCAGACCCCCGGCGGGGCCGCGCCGGTTTGCCAGAACACGTCGATCGGCATGCCGCCGCGCGGATACCAGTAGGCGCCGAGCCGCAGCCACGAGGGCGCCAGCAGATCGACGAGGCGGCGGGCGATCGTCACGCTGCACGCCTCGTGGAACGCACCGTGGTTGCGAAAGGATGCCAGATAGAGCTTGAGGGACTTGCTCTCGACGATCCACCCGTCGGGCACGTAGTCGATGACGATATGGGCGAAATCGGGCTGGCCGGTCATCGGGCAGAGCGAGGTGAATTCCGGGCAGGTGAACCGCACCAGATAGGCCACGCCCGGGTTGGGATTGGCGACGCGCTCCAGCAGCGCGGCCTCGGGCGAGGCGGGCACGCCGACATGCTGGCCGAGCAGGGTGAGGTTGTCGTAACGCTCGCTCACGGCGCATCCCCTTGCTGCCAGGCCGCGCGCAGCGCCGCGGCATGGGAGTCGAGCCGGCCGGCGAGGATGGCCTCGCGCAGGCCACGCATCAGGTCCTGGTAGTACTGCAGGTTGTGCCAGGTCAGCAACATCGGGCCGAGCATCTCCTTGCAGCGGAAGAGGTGGTGCAGGTAGGCCGCACTGTGCCGCGCGCAGGCCGGGCAGGCGCAGCCCGGGTCGAGCGGGCCGGCATCGTCGGCGAAGCGGGCATTGCGCAGGTTGCGGATGCCGGTGCGGGTGAAAGCGCGCCCGGTGCGGCCGGCGCGCGTCGGCATGACGCAGTCGAACATGTCGATGCCGCGCTGCACGCTGCCCAGCAGATCGTCCGGCGTGCCGACGCCCATCAGGTAGCGCGGCCGGTCGGCGGGCAGATGGGGGGCGGTGTGCTCCAGCACCTCGAACATCGCAGCCTGGCCCTCGCCGACGGCCAGCCCGCCGATGGCGGTGCCCTCGAATGCGAGCTCCCCGAGGGCCGCGGCACTCTCGCGCCGCAGATCGGCGTAGATGCCGCCTTGCACGATGCCGAACAGGCCGTAGCCGGGCCGGGGCACGAAGGCGGCGTGCGAGAGGGCGGCCCAGCGCATCGACAGGCGCATGGAGCTGGCCGCCTCGTCATACGTCGCGGGAAACGGCGTGCATTCGTCGAAGGCCATGGTGATCGTGGCGTCGAGGAGATGCTGGATCTGGATGGAGCGGGCGGGCGTCAGGCGGTGCTGGCTGCCATCCAGATGCGAGCGGAAGGTCACGCCGTCGGCGTCGAGCTTGCGCAGCCCGGCCAGGGACATCACCTGGAAGCCGCCGGAATCGGTCAGGATCGGGCCCGGCCAGTCCATCATGCGGTGCAGCCCGCCGAGGGCGGCCACGCGCTCCGCGCCCGGGCGAAGCATGAGGTGATAGGTGTTGGCGAGCACCAGCCGCGCCCCCGTCGCGCGCACCGCGTCGGCCGTCATCGCCTTGACCGTGCCGGCGGTGCCGACCGGCATGAAGACGGGCGTCTCGACCGCGCCGTGGGCGGTGTGCAGCGTGCCGGCGCGCGCCGCGCCGTCGGTCGCGGCACCGGTCCAGCGCAGGCTCATTGGCGCTCCAGGAGCGTGGCGTCGCCGTAGGAGTAGAAGCGGTAGCCGCCGGCGATGGCATGGGCGTAGGCCGCGCGCATCGCCGCACCGCCGGCGAAGGCGCAGACCAGCATGAACAGCGTCGAGCGCGGCAGGTGGAAATTGCTCAGCAGCAGATCGGCACCGCGGAATTCGTGGCCGGGCAGGATGAACAGGTCGGTGTCGCCGGCGAAGGGGTGGACCATGCCGTCCGCAGCCGTGGCGGTCTCGAGCAGGCGCAGCGTGGTGGTGCCGACGGCGACGATGCGCCCGCCGGCCTGGCGCGCGCGGTTGATCGCCGCGGCCGCCTCGGCGGAAATCTCGCCGCGCTCGGCATGGATGCGGTGGGCGGCGACATCGTCGCCGCGCATCGGCAGGAAGGTGCCGGCGCCGACATGCAGGGTGATGGTGGCGCGCCGGATGCCGGCCGCATCGAGGGCCGCGAGCAGGGCCGGGGTGAAATGCAGGCCGGCGGTGGGTGCGGCGACGGCGCCCTCGCGGGCGGCGAAAATGGTCTGGTAATCGGCCGTGTCATCGGGCTGGGGGCCGTTCGGGCGGGCGATGTAGGGCGGCAGGGCGAGGGCCGCCGCGCGGGCCAGGGCGGCGGCGAAATCGGCGCCCGCGAGGTTGAAGGCGAGGGCCACGCCGCCATCGTCATCCCGCGCGATGACGGTGGCGCTCAGCTCGTCCGCGCCGTCGAAGTGCAGCGTGTCGCCGGCATGCAGGCGCCGCGCGTTGCGGGCGAGCGCGTGCCAGGCGCCGTCGGCGCGCGGACGGTCGAGCGTGATGCCGATGCGCGCGGCGCCGCGCCGCGCGGTGAGCTGGGCCGGGATCACGCGCGTGTCGTTGGCGACCAGGATGTCGCCGGCGCGCAGCAGCTGCGGCAAGTCGCGCATGACGCGGTCGTGCAGCGCCGGACCGGCGACATGCAGCAGCCGGGCGGCGTCGCGCGGCCGCGCGGGGTGCTGGGCGATGCGCTCGGGCGGGAGAAGGAAATCGAAGTCGGCGGCGTTCAGCACGTCAGACGGGTGCCGGGGCGAGCCGGCGGCTGGCCTGGACGAGGGGGATGCTCGCCAGCACCGCCCAGAGCTTGCCGACGATCTGGCCGGCGAGAAAATCGAGGCTGTGGAAGGCGAGCGAGAGGAACAGCAGGGAATCGATCACCAGCCCGGCGCAGGCCGAGGCGAGCACGGCGAGCAGCAGGCCGCGCCGCTGCAACGGCGTGTAGACGGCGAAATCGGCCAGCTCGCTGAGCAGGAAGGCGACGCCCGAGGCCATGACCAGGGACGGGCCGGCCACGCCGATCGAGACCGCCGTGCCCATCAGCACCGCGGCCAGCCCCCAGGCGCGGCCGAGCAGGCGCTGCACGAGGTCGCGCAGCACCAGGGCGAGGCCGGCGAGCAGCACGCCGGAGGGCGCCATCAGCCCGGGTGCCACCGGGATCAAGCACGGTCCCTGCGGCACGCAGACCGTGCCGACATGGCCGATCATCCAGTTGGCGAGCGGGATGCAGCCCAGGAAGGCGAGGAAGGCGAGCAGGCCCGGGAGGCTGAGACGGGGCATCGGGTCAGGCCGCGAGGTAGGAGGAGATTTCGATCAGATTGCCGTCGGGATCGCGGCAATAGACCGACATGATGGCGCCGAGCGAGCCGGTGCGGGCCACCGGCCCCTCCTCGACGGCGACGGCGCAGCTGCCGAGATGGGCGACCACGTCCTCTGGCCGCACGGCGGTGATGAAGCAGACATCCTGCGCGCCCGCGGCGGCGGCCGCGGCGTTGGGTTTGAACTCGGCGCCGAGCTGGTGGAGGTTGATCTTCTGGCCGCCGAATTTCAGCGCCGTGCGCCGCTCTGCGCCGAACTCCTCGCGCTCCATGCCGAGCACGCGCTGGTACCAGCTCGCCGTCCGCTCGATGTCGCGGCAGGTCAGCACGATGTGGTCGAGCCGGTCGACGGTGAAGCGCATCACGCCATCCCGTCATGGAAATCGTTGCCCGCGCAGCCGGGCCGCAGGCCCGGCGAAGCAAGACGTGACCAAGGGCAACGCCGCACCATGCCGCTCACTCCATCCCGTCATAGAAATCGTTGCCCTTGTCGTCGATGACGATGAAGGCGGGGAAATCCTCGACCTCGATGCGCCAGACCGCCTCCATGCCGAGCTCGGCGTATTCCAGCACCTCGACCTTGCGGATGCAGTCCTGGGCGAGGCGGGCGGCGGGGCCGCCGACGCTGCCGAGGTAGAAGCCGCCATTCTGCCTGCAGGCGTCCTTGACCGCGCGCGAGCGGTTGCCCTTGGCGAGCATGACCAGCGAACCGCCGGCCTGCTGGAACTCGGCGACGTAGCTGTCCATGCGCCCGGCCGTGGTCGGGCCGAAGCTGCCGGTGGCGTAGCCGGCCGGCGTCTTGGCGGGGCCGGCGTAATAGACCGGGTGGTTCTTCAGGTAGTCCGGCAATCCGCCGCCGGCATCGAGCCGCTCCTTCAGCTTCGCATGCGCGATATCGCGCGCCACCACCATGGTGCCGTTGAGCGAGAGCCGGGTCTTGACCGGATAGGCCGTGAGCTGGCGGCGGATCTCGGCCATCGGGCGGTTGAGATCGACGCGCACGACCTCGCCGCCGAGAATGTCGTCGGTGGCCTCGGGGAGGTATTTGTGCGGATCCGTCTCGAGCTGCTCGAGAAAGACGCCGTCCGGCGTGATCTTGGCCTTGATCTGCCGGTCGGCGCTGCACGAGACGCCGATGCCGACCGGCAGGCTCGCGCCATGGCGGGCCAGGCGCACCACGCGCACGTCGTGGCAGAAATACTTGCCGCCGAACTGGGCGCCGATGCCGATGCTGCGGCTGATCTCCAGCACCTTGGCTTCCATCTCGAGGTCGCGGATGGCGTGGCCGGCCTTGCTGCCGGTGGTGGGCAGCCCGTCGAGCCATTTGGTGGAGGCGAGCTTGACGGTTTTCAGCGTCATTTCGGCGCTGGTGCCGCCGATGACGATGGCCAGGTGATAGGGCGGGCAGGCGGAGGTGCCGAGCGTCTTCATCTTGGTCGCGAGGAATGCTGCGAGCTTCTCCGGCGTCAGGATGGCGCGGGTTTCCTGGAACAGGAACGTCTTGTTGGCCGAGCCGCCGCCCTTGGCGACGAACATCAGGTGGAACTCCTCGGCGTGGTGCTCGCCGGGGCTGGCGTAGATGTCGAACTGCACCGGCAGGTTGTTGCCGGTGTTGACCTCCTCGAACATCGAGAGCGGCGCCATCTGCGAGTAGCGCAGATTGGTCTCGGTGTAGGTGCGGTGCACGCCCCAGGAGAGCGCCTCCTCCTCGTCGCCCTGCACCCAGACGCGCTGGCCCTTCTTGCCGAACACGATGGCGGTGCCGGTGTCCTGGCACATGGGCAGGACGCCGCCGGCGGCGATGTTGGCGTTCTTCAGCAGGTCGAGCGCGACGAAGCGGTCATTGCCCGAGGCCTCGGGGTCGTCGAGGATGGCGCGCAGCTGCGCCAGATGGGCCGGGCGCAGCAGGTGGGAAACGTCGTGGAAGGCCTGGAAGGCGAGCTCGCTCAGCGCCTCGGGGGCGATCCTGAGGATGCGCTGCCCGTCCAGCGTCGCGGTGCTGATCCCGCCGATGTCGAGCCGGCGCCAGGGCGTCGTGTCGGCGGCCAGCGGGAACATCGGCGCGTAGAGGAAATTGGCGGGCCGGGGCAGGGGCACGTTCATCGCGGTCTATTCCTTGGGGGGCGTGCGGCGGCGGAAGGCGTCGAGGCTGACGACCTGGGGCGGTTCGCTGTGCTGGTCCGGCGCGGCGGCGGGCGCACCGGCGGCCGGTTCATCGGCCCCGGTCTCATCGGCCCCGGTCTCATCGGCAGCGGTCTCGTCGGCCGCGGGCGGGGCCGCGGCGTCCGGCTCGAAGCGCATGCCGTGCTGGGCATAGGGGTCGGCAAAGGCGGTGATGGCGGCGAGCGGGATGCGCAGGGTGGCCGGCACGCCACCGAAGGTGAGCCCGACGCTCATGCTGGCCTGCGCCTCGTCCACCGTGAGATCCCAGAACTGGTGCTGCAGCACGATGGTCATTTCATGCGGGTACTGCGCCAGCAGGCGCTTGGGGATCGCGACGCCCGGATGGTCGGTGCGGAAGGTGATGTAGAAATGGTGGCCGCCCGGCAGCCCCTCGGTCGCGGCATGCTGGAGGGCGCGCAGCATGACGTGGCGCAGCGCCTCGGCGGTCCAGCGGTCATAGGGCAGCAGGCTCTCCGGCGCGTGGTCCGGTTCGTCTTCCATGGCGGGCGCCTCGTGAATGCGTGCTTCCCTTAGCGCCTGTGGCGTGTGGCGGGAAGAGTGGGGGGCATTCTGTTGCCCGGGGCCCCCCTAACCGCGCTTACCGTTGTTTAGGCGGCAGCGAGCGCCATGTTGTTGTCGTTGGCACTTGTGATACGGCCCGATGACGGCGGAACCATGCCGAGCAAAAGATGAGTCTTTACCACGCGTGTCGAGCCTGTTTCGCCCCCCGACGCCGGCCCGCCGCATGTCTGGGCCGGAGAAATGGTGGAGGCGCCGGGCACTGCCCCCGGGTCCACAACGCTTATTCCACGCACCGTTTATCGCCATAGCCGGCAAGCCGGCAGACGGTATATAGGCCCCCCGGCTCCGATTACAAAGGGGTCGCGATGACCCGCTGCGACGTCTCGCCGCGATCACACAGGGAGCCCCGCCGATGAGCCTGTCCGACGCGCAACTGGCCGAGATCGAGGCCAACCGGGAGCAGACGGCCGCCACCAGGCGGGCCACGGTGCCGGCGCTGGAGGAGCTGCTCTACCGCGCCCTGCCGGTGCTCGACCACGGCTTCGTCCGCGTCATCGACTACATGGGCGACGATGCCGCCGTGGTGCAGGCCGCCCGCGTCTCCTACGGGCGCGGCACGCGGCGGGTGTCCGAGGATGCCGGGCTGATCCGCTACCTCATGCGCCACCGGCACAGCACGCCGTTCGAGATGTGCGAGATCAAATATCACGTGAAGCTGCCGATCTTCGTGGCGCGGCAATGGATCCGCCACCGCACCGCCAATGTGAACGAGTATTCGGCGCGCTACTCCATCCTCGACCGCGAGTTCTACATTCCCGCCCCGGAGCATCTGGCCGCCCAGTCGGTGGCCAACCGCCAGGGGCGCGGGGAGGTGCTGGAGGGCGCCGAGGCCGCCGAGGTGCTCGATCTGCTGCGCCAGGACGCGGCGCGCTCGCATGACCATTACGTCGCCATGCTCAACGAGGGGGCGGGCGGCGAGAAGATCGACCCCTCGCGCCAGGGGCTGGCGCGTGAGCTGGCGCGGATGAACCTGACGCTGAACACCTACACCCAGTGGTACTGGAAGACCGATCTGCACAATCTGCTGCATTTCCTGGCGCTGCGTGCCGATCAGCACGCGCAGTATGAGATCCGCGCCTATGCCGCGCCGATGCTGGAGATTCTGCGCGCATGGGTGCCGGCGACCTATGCGGCCTTCGCCGATTACCGGCTGGGAGCGGTGAATTTCTCGGCGGCCATGCTGGCGGTGCTCAGGCGCATGGTGGCCGGCGAGGCGGTGGATCAGAAGGGCAGTTTCCTGAGCAAGCGCGAATGGGCGGAGATGATGAGCGCCCTGGGGCGCGACGCGTGATCGTCTGCTTCGGCTCCATCAATCTCGACCTGATCTTCGCCGTGCCGCGCCTGCCGGTGGCCGGGCAGACGGTGCTGGGGCCGACCCTGCACATGGAGCCGGGCGGCAAGGGCGCGAACCAGGCGGTGGCGGCGGCGCGTGACGGAGCGACGGTGGTCTTTGCCGGCGCGGTGGGGCGCGACGCGCTGGCCGACGACGCGCTCGGCCTGCTGCGGGCGGCGGGGGTGGATGTCAGCCGCGTCGCCGCCGTCGATCAGGCGACCGGGGCGGCGGCGATCTGCGTCGATCCGGCGGGCGAGAACCTGATCGCGGTGGCCAGCGGCGCCAATCTCGCCGCCCGCGCCGGCCAGGTCGAGGATGCCCTGCTCGGGCCGCAGACCACGCTGCTGCTGCAACGCGAGACCGATCCGCAGGAGACCGAGGTGCTGATCGCCCGGGCGCGGGCGGCGGGGTGCCGGATCGTGCTGAATCTCGCGCCGCCCGGCCGGCTCGCCGCGGCGGCGCTGCGCGCGCTCGACGTGCTGGTGGTCAATGAGGACGAGGCGGCGTGGC
>JAGXAV010000604.1 GCA_018971455.1 Rhodospirillales bacterium | reverse complement strand
CGTTCTCGGCGGCGGCGGCCCGCGCGCGCAGCGCGTCTAGCCCGATGGCGCCGATGCGCGCCCGCACCGCCGCGCGCGCGCCGCCATCGCCCGGCCGGTCGGTGGCGAGTTCGCAGAAATAGGGGGCGGGGTCGTAGTCGCGGAACGGGTCGGGCTGGCGGATCGTCATGCGCTGACACTCGCGGAAGCTTGCCGGGGGGCCAGCATAGCAGCCTCGCATGAATTGCAACCCCGTCCGCCCGCACGATCTCGCGCTCGTGCGCGGCGAGCGTTCAGAGATTGTCCAGAAGACGCAACAGATTGGGGCGGATTGCCCGCAATTCGCGCAGATGCGCGGCCGAGAGGGCGCGCAACACCGTCTCGGCCCGCGCGGTCAGCACCACGCGCATGCGCCGCCGGTCCGCCGGGTCGGCGGCGCGGCGCACCAGCCCCGCCTCGCTCAGCCGATCCACCAGCCCCACCGCGGTGTTGTGGCGGATGAGCAGCTGGGCCGCGATCTCGCCGATGCCGGGCGGATGGCCCCAGGGCGCGGCCTTGATGGCCAGCAGTGCCTGGTGCTGCTGCGGCGCGAGCCCGGCGGCCTCGGCCTCGGCCTCGCTGAAGGCGGCGAAGCGGCGGAGCGCGAGCCGGAAGGCGGCGAGCGTGGCGTAATCGCGGTCGGACAAGGTCTCGCGGGGCATGGCGATGCATAGCCCCCTTCCGCGGCGCCGCGCCATGATATATGTCGTTATACGATATATATTCAGGAAGCCCGCATGCACGTGCCCCGCAATGGCGATTTCACCACCGACCGTCGCGTGCTGCTGCTCGCCGCCATGGCGGTGGTGGTCGGCCTAGCCGGGGTCGCCGCGGCCTTCGTGCTGCTGCGCCTGATCGCGCTGTGCACCAACCTCGCCTATTTCCACACGCTTTCGACACAGACGCGCAGCCTCGCCGGGCTGCATCTCGGCCCGGCCTCGGTGCTCATCCCGGTCGCCGGGGCGCTGGCGATCGGGCTGATGGCGCGCTACGGCTCCGAGAAGATCCGCGGCCACGGCATTCCCGAGGCGCTGGAGGCGATCCTCATCGGCCGCAGCCGCATCCAGCTCAAGGTGGCGCTGCTCAAGCCGCTCTCCTCGGCGATTTCCATCGGCACGGGCGGGCCGTTCGGCGCCGAAGGGCCGATCATCATGACCGGCGGCGCGATCGGCTCGCTCTTCGCGCAGCTCTTCCACATGACCGCGGCCGAACGGAAAGTGCTGCTGGTCGCCGGTGCTGCGGCGGGGATGACGGCGGTGTTCGGCACGCCGATCGCGGCCGTGCTGCTCGCCGTCGAATTGCTGCTCTTCGAGTGGAAGCCGCGCAGTTTCATCCCGGTCGTCGTCGCCAGCCTGGTCGCGGCCCTGGGACGGACGGCTCTGCTGCCGGCGGCACCACTTTTCGCCCATGCCGGGACAAGCGGAACCGCGCCCGGCGCGGTGGCGGGCTGGCTCGGGGTGGGCCTGCTCTGCGGCCTCGGCTCGGGGCTGCTGACCTCGATGGTCTATGGCGCCGAGGACAGCTTCGCCAGGCTGCCGATCCACTGGATGTGGTGGCCGTGCCTGGGCGGGCTCGTGGTCGGCCTCGGCGGGCTGGTGGAGCCGGCGGCGCTGGGCGTCGGCTACGACAACATCGCCGCCCTGCTGCAGGGCGGGCTGGGCGTGCGCGCGGTGCTGGCGCTGCTGGTGGTGAAGGCCGTGATCTGGGCGGTCGCGCTCGGCTCGGGCACGTCCGGCGGCGTGCTGGCGCCGCTGCTCATTCTCGGCGGCGCGCTCGGCGCGCTGGCCGGCCACGCGCTGCCGGCGGCATCGCCCGGATTCTGGGCGCTGCTGGGCATGGCCGCGATGATGGGCGGGACGATG
>JAGXAV010000603.1 GCA_018971455.1 Rhodospirillales bacterium | reverse complement strand
GTCGGTGCCCGGGGTCAAGGCGGTGCGCGCCTATTCGGCCTTCGGCGTCTCGTTCGTCTACGTGATCTTCCACGACGGCACCGACCTGTACTGGGCGCGTTCGCGCGTGCTGGAGTACCTCAGCCAGGTGCGTGACCGCCTGCCGCGCGGCGTCAATCCCACGATGGGTCCGGATGCGACCGGGCTCGGCTGGGTCTACGAATATGCGCTGGTCGACCGCAGCGGCACGCTCGATCTCGGCCAGCTGCGCGCGCTGCAGGACTGGTATCTGCGCTACCACCTGAAGACCGTGCCGGATATTGCCGAGATCGCCAGCATCGGTGGTCAGGTGCGCGGCTGGCAGATCGTGGTCGATCCGCTGAAGCTCGCCAGCTACGGACTCACCGTGCCGCAGGTGGTGGCCGCGGTGCGCGCTGCCAACGGCGCCACCGGCGGCTCGGTGATCGAGCAGGGCGAGGCCGATCTGATGGTGAAGAGCATCGGCTACCTGCGCACGCAGGCCGATTTCGAGCGTATCCCGATCAGCACCGGCGGCAACGGCATACCGGTGCAGTTGGATGCGGTGGCCACGGTGCGGCGCGGGCCGACCGTGCGCCAGGGCATCGCCGAACTGGACGGACGGGGCGAAGTGGTCGGCGGCGTGGTGCTGTTGCGCTCGGGCAAGAACGCGCTCAAGGCGATCGACGCCGTCAAGGCACGCCTCGTCGAACTGCAGCGCACGTTGCCCAAGGGCGTCGAGATCGTATCCACCTACGACCGCTCGCAGCTGATCCGGGAAGCCGTGAGCAACCTGCGCGAGAAGCTGCTGGAGGAGTTCCTGGTGGTGGCCGCGGTGTGCGCGCTGTTCCTGTGGCATCTGCGCTCCTCGCTGGTGGCGGTGATCACGCTGCCGGTGGCGGTGCTGGCGGCGTTTATCGTGATGTACTACCAGGGCGTCAGCGCCAACATCATGTCGCTGGGCGGCATCGCGATCGCGATCGGCGCGATGGTCGACGCCGCGGTGGTGATGATCGAGAACGCGCACAAGCATCTCGAACACTGGAACACCGAACACGGCCATGACCCGCAGGGTGCCGAACGCTGGGAAGTGATCGCGACCTCGGCCGCCGAAGTCGGACCGGCGCTGTTTGTCAGCCTGCTGGTGATCGCACTGTCGTTCGTGCCGGTATTCGCACTGCAGGGACAGGAGGGCAAGCTGTTCGCGCCGCTGGCTTTCACCAAGACCTACGCGATGGCGGCCGCGGCAGCGTTGGCGGTGACCCTGATCCCGGTGCTGATGGGCTTTCTGGTGCGCGGGCGGATCCGCCCCGAGCACGCCAATCCGGTCAATCGCGGGCTGATCGCCGGCTACCGGCCGCTGCTCGACGGTGTGCTGGAGCGCCCGCTGCCGGTGCTGCTGGTGGCGGCGCTGGCGCTGGCCGTGACGGTGATTCCGCTGTCGCGTCTGGGCAGCGAGTTCATGCCGCCGCTGGGCGAGGGCACGCTGCTGTACATGCCCACCTCGCTGACCGCGCTGTCGGCCGGCAAGTCGGCGCAGCTGCTGCAGCAGACCGACCGCATGCTGAAAACCGTGCCCGAGGTGGCGCACGTGTTCGGCAAGGCCGGCCGCGCCGAAACCGCCACCGACACGGCGCCGCTGAACATGTTCGAGACCACCATCACCTTCAAGCCGCGCAGTGAATGGCGGCCGGGCATGACGATGGCCAAGGTCGAGGCCGAGCTGAATCGCGCCGTGCAGGTGCCGGGCCTGTCCAACCTGTTCGTGCCGCCGATCGCCAACCGCGTCGAGATGCAGTCGACCGGCATCAAGAGCCCGATCGGCATCAAGGTCGCCGGGCCCGATCCGGTCGAGTTGCAGCGCCTGTCCGCAGCGATCGCGCGGG
>JAGXAV010000602.1 GCA_018971455.1 Rhodospirillales bacterium | reverse complement strand
TGCGCCACGCCGCCACCGTCTGCTCGGCCATGCCCCAATAGCCGCGCGCGAAGGCGAAGGGCGCATCGGCGCGCAGCAGCAGCTCGCCCGCCACGCCATCGGCCACCTCCGCGTCCAGCCCATCGACCACGCGCGCCTCGAAGCCGTCCACCACCGGCCCCATCATTCCGGCGCGCTGCCGCTCGGCCGTCGTGCCGATGACGAAATTGGTTTCCGTCGAGCCATAGCCATCGACCAGCGCAATGCCGGTGCGCGCGCGGAACGGCGCGTGGAAACGCTCCGGCACGCCCGGTGCCAGGGCCACGCGGATGGCATGCGCGCGCTCCTCCGGCCCCGGCGCGCGCGTCAGCAGGATCGGCACCATGGCACCCAGCAGATAGGCGACGCTCGCCCCGCTGCCCGCCATCGCCGGCCAGAAGCCGGAGGCCGAGAACCGCCGCTCCAGCGCCATCGTCGCGCCGGCCAGCAGCGCCTGCCAGAAGGTGTTGAGCGCGTTGGTGTGAAACAGCGGCAGGGTCGTCGCCAGCACGTCGCCCTCCCGCACGCCCAGCAGCCGCCCGGTATGGATGCCCCACCAGAACAGCTGGCCATGCGGGCAGCACACCCCCTTGGGCAGGCCGGTGGTGCCCGAGGTGTAGAGGATCGCCAGATCGTCGCCCGGCCCGACCGCGGCCTCCGCCACCTCCTCCCCGTCGCCGCCAAACCCCTCCACCGGCCGCACCACCACCCCCTCCGGCACGCCGCCCGCGGGCTCCGTCTCGGCGAGCAGCAGCCGCGCCCCGCTATCCGTCAGCACATGCCCCAGCTGCGGCCCCTTGGCGGCGAGATTGACCGGTACCAGTACCGCCCCGAGCCACGCGCAGCCGAGCAGGATTTCGAGGAACTCGACCCGGTTGGAGCAGAGCAGCGCCACGCGGTCGCCGGCCCCCACCCCCAGCCCCCGCAGCCGGCCGGCGGCGCGCGCGGCGATACCAGGCGCCTGGTCGAACCGCCAGGTCACGGCGCCGGCGCGCAGCAGCACGCGCGGGCCATGGCGTGCCGCCTGGCGCCGCAGCAGCGCCGGCAGCCCGCGCGCGGCCAGCGGAAAATCGGCGGGGTCGGGCAGGGCAGGGGTCATGGCCCGATTTGCCGGCTCCCCCGCCCGCCAAGTCAACCCCCTCGCCGGGCGGGCCGGCACGGCGCGCGGGGCAGCCGCCCGCGGACGTGCTAAACGAGGCCTCCGATCTGGTATATGCTGCACCGCACCATGCCATTCCTCCGCTCCACACCCGGTCGCTTCCGCCCGGAAGCCCTGTTCCACCCCCGCGCCGTCGCCATCCTCGGCGCCGACACCGCCGAGGGCGCGCCGTTCCTCGCCAATCTGCGCGCCGGCGGTTTCACAGGCCCCCTCCACGCCCTGCCGGCCGGCCCGGCCGCTATCGCCGGGATCGCCGAAGCGCCCGATCTCGCGCTCGTCTGCGCCCCGCCGGGCGACCTGCCGGCGATCCTCGCCGCCCTCGGTCGCCGCGGCACGCGCTGCGCCATCGTCACCGGAGATGCGCCGGCCGATCTGCGCGCCCTCACCCTGGCCAGCGACGTGCGCGCCCTCGGCCCGCGCTCCTTCGGGCTGGCGGTCCCCGCCATCGGCCTCAACGCCACCGCCGCACACCTGCCGCCGCGCGCCGGCCGCCTTGCCCTGGTCGGCCAGTCGAGCGGCCTTGCCCGCGCCGTGCTCGACTGGGCAGAGCCGAACGGCGTCGGCTTCAGCCACGTCGTCGGCATCGGCGCCAATGGCGATATCGGCTTCTCCATCGTGCTCGACTGGCTGTCGCGTGACGCCTCCACCGGAGCGATCCTGCTCGACATCCGCCGCATCCGCGACCCGCGGGCCTTCCTCTCCGCCGCCCG
>JAGXAV010000601.1 GCA_018971455.1 Rhodospirillales bacterium | reverse complement strand
CGCGCCGACCGGCGACCCCACCAATATCCGCCTCGACCCGGCGCGCGGCGGCGGCGCGCTGCTCGATGCCGGAACCTATGCCATGAGCATGGTGCGCATCGCCGCCGGCGAGCGGCCGACGCGGGTGCTGGCCACCGCGCGCTGGACGCAGACCAAGGTGGACCAGACGGTCGCCGCCACCCTCATTTTCCCCTCCGGCGCCATCGGCCAGCTCACCTGCAGCCTGGCGACCTCCGGCCACCGCCACGCCGTGGTGATCGGCGAGCGCGGCGTGGTCGAGACCAGCTTCAGCAACCACGCGCCACCCGAGGGCGGCCTGTCGCTGCGCGTCAAGCGCGGCATTCCGGGGACGATTCCGTTCGAGACCGAGGACGTGCCCGCCGGCGACGGGTTCCGCGCCGAGGGCGAATCCTTCGCCCGCATGGTCCGCCTCGGGGCCGCCCACTGGAACGGCGCGAGCGCGGCGGAATCGATCGACACGGCGCTCGCCCTGGAAGCCATCGCCGCCAGCGCCCGCAGCGGCGACTGGGTCGAGATCGCCGCGTAGGGCAGCCCCGCGAGGGCGCGCCCTTTGTCGGCGGCGCGCCCTCCCATATAAGCCCCCCATGAGCGCTTCCTTCCTCAAGATGCATGGCTGCGGGAACGATTTCGTCATCTTCGACGAGCGCGCCGGCGCGCTCGGCCTGACGCCGGCCCGCGCGGCGGCGATCTCCAACCGCCACACCGGCGTCGGCTGCGACCAGTTCATCGCCCTGGAGCCGCCGCCGGCCGGCAGCACGGCCGACCTTTTCATGCGCATCCGCAATCCCGATGGCGGCGAGGCCGGCGCCTGCGGCAATGCCACACGCTGCGTCGCGCATCTCCTCGGCGCCGAGACCGGGCGGCGCGCCTTCACCATCCAGACCATTTCCGGCCTGCTGCCGGCCACCCTCCTGCCCGATGGGCGCGTCAGCGTGGACATGGGCCCGCCGCGCCTCTCCTGGCAGGACATCCCGCTCGCCCGCCCGATGGACACGCTGCATCTGGACCTCGCCGAGGGGCCGGTCTCCGACCCCGCCGGCCTCTCCATGGGCAACCCGCACGCCACCTTCTTCGTGCCCGATGTCGACTCCCTGCCGGTCGAGGCGCTCGGCCCGCGGCTGGAGCACGCCGCCCTGTTCCCGGACCGCGCCAATATCGGCTTCGCCACCATCCTCGCCCCCGATCGCATCCGCCTGCGTCTGTGGGAGCGCGGGGCGGGATTGACGCTGGCCTGCGGTTCCGGCGCCTGCGCCACCCTGGTCAATGCCGCCCGCCGGGGCCTCACCGGCCGCCGCGCCACCATCCTGGCCGATGGCGGCGCGCTCGAGCTGGAATGGCGCGCCGACGACCATGTGCTGATGACCGGCCCGGCCGTCATCGCCTTCCGCGGCACGCTCGACCTCGCGGCCTACCCGGCATGACGGAGATTCTGACCTTCGGCTGCCGGCTGAACACCTACGAGAGCGAGGTCATGCGCGGCCACGCCGCCGCGCTTGCCGACACCATCATCGTCAATACCTGCGCCGTCACCGCCGAGGCCGAGCGGCAGGCCCGCCAGGCGATCCGCCGCGCCCATCGCGAGCGCCCAGAGGCGCGCATCGTCGTCACCGGCTGCGCAGCACAGATCGACCCCGGCGCCTGGGCTGCCCTGCCCGGCGTGGCGCGCGTGCTCGGCAACCAGGAGAAGCTGCTGGCCGAAAGCTGGTCGGCAGACGCCCCCTCGGCGGTCTCCGACATCACGGCGGCGCGCGAGACGGCGGCGCATCTGGTCACCGAATTCGCCGGCCGGGCGCGCGCCTTCGTGCAGGTGCAGCAGGGCTGCGACCACCGGTGCACGTTCTGCATCATTCCCTTCGGCCGCGGGCCGAGCC
>JAGXAV010000600.1 GCA_018971455.1 Rhodospirillales bacterium | reverse complement strand
CGCCCTCGGCGGTGACGATCCGATGGCGGCCATGCATCACACCCACCGCGCCATGCAGCAGCTCGGCCGCCTGCTGCGCGGCATGGTGCAGGACCTGCCCCGCGAGGCGCCCCCGGACTCGTCCCCCGATGCGCCCACCGGCGCGCCGGCGGCGCCGCTTGATCCCGCCGCGATCAACGATCTGCGCTCGCTGCTCTACGGGCTCGAGGCGATCGCCCGCCTGCACTTCGCCCAGGAGGACGAGCTCTACCACGCCCTCGTCGATCCGAAGCCGCCCGCCGCCGCGCCACCCGGCCGGTGACGCCCAGCCGATGACGTCCGCCGGCCGCCATGGTGCGTGACCCCCGCGCGCATCGCCACTATCCTCGCCCGATGGGCGCTGCCCGAAATGCGGGCCGCACGCCGGAGGATTGATCGCATGCCGCACGCCGCGCCCGATGCCGCGCCAGCACCCCCGATCTTCGCCGACGCGGCCGCGCCGCCGGCGCCGCTGCGCGAGGCGATCACGGCGGCCACCCGCCGGCCGGAGCCGCAATGCCTGCCGCCGCTGCTCGATCTGGCGGCCCTGCCGCCGCCGGCCGCCGCCCGCGCGGCCGCCACCGCGCGCGCCCTGGTGGAGAGCCTGCGGGGCAAGACGCGGCATGGCGGCGTGGAAGGGCTGATCCACGAATACGCGCTGTCGAGCCAGGAGGGGGTCGCGCTGATGTGCCTCGCCGAGGCGCTGCTGCGCATCCCCGACGCGGCGACGCGCGACGCGCTGATCCGCGACAAGATCGCCCATTCCGACTGGCGCTCCCATGTCGGGCAGAGCCCGTCCCTTTTCGTCAACGCCGCCACCTGGGGCCTCGTCGTCACCGGGCGGCTGACCATGACGACCAGCGAGAGCGGCCTGTCGGCGGCGCTGACCCGGCTGATCGCGCGCAGCGGCGAGCCGATCATCCGCAAGGGCGTCGATCTGGCCATGCGCATGATGGGCGAGCAGTTCGTCACCGGCCAGACCATCGCCCAGGCGCTGGCCAACAGCCGGCGGATGCAGGCGCGCGGCTTCACCTATTCCTACGACATGCTCGGCGAGGCCGCGACCACGGCGGCCGACGCCGCCCGCTACCTTGGCCAGTACGAGGCCGCCATCCACGCCATCGGCCAGGCCGCGGCCGGGCGCGGCATCTACGAAGGCCCCGGCATCTCGATCAAGCTGTCGGCGCTGCATCCGCGCTACACCAGCCATAAACGCGCCCGCGTGATGGACGAACTGCTGCCGCGCGTGAAAACGCTGGCCGCGCTGGCGCGCTCCTATCAGATCGGCTTCAACATCGACGCCGAGGAGATGGACCGGCTCGACCTGTCGCTCGACATTCTGGAGGCGCTGGCGCTCGATCGCGAGCTTTCCGGCTGGAACGGGCTCGGCTTCGTCGTGCAGGCCTATGGCAAGCGCTGCCCGGCGGTGATCGACTGGCTCGTCGATCTCGGCCGGCGGGCCAAGCGGCGGCTGATGATCCGCCTCGTCAAGGGCGCCTATTGGGACAGCGAGATCAAGCGCGCGCAGCTCGACGGCATGGCGGATTTCCCCGTCTATACGCGCAAAGCGCACACCGACGTCGCCTATCTCGCCTGCGCCAAGAAACTGCTCGCCGCGCCGGACGCGATCTATCCGCAATTCGCCACCCACAACGCGCAGACGCTGGCCTCGGTGATGGCGTTCGCCGGGCCGAACTATTATCGCGGCCAATACGAGTTCCAGTGCCTGCACGGCATGGGCGAGCCGCTTTACGAGGAGGTGGTCGGGCGCGAAAAACTCGACCGGCCGGCGCGTGTCTACGCGCCCGTCGGCAGCCACGAGACGTTGCTCGCCTATCTCGTGCGCCGGCTGTTGGAAAACGGGGCCAACACCTCGTTCGT
>JAGXAV010000599.1 GCA_018971455.1 Rhodospirillales bacterium | reverse complement strand
GGCATGCGCGTCGAATCGCTGTTCCAGTAGAGCAGGTCGAAGGGGAAGGGATCGTTGCCGAGCAGGTAGTTGTTGACCACGAACGACCAGATCAGATCATTGGCGCGCAGCATGTTGAAGGTGGTGGACATCTCGCTGCCTTCGAGGAAGCCGCGCTTGTTCATCTTCTCCTCGAGCATCTTGATCTGCTCTTCGTCGATGAACACGTTGAGCTCGCCCGATTCACGGAAATCCATCAGCGTCACGAAGAACGTCGCCGACTTGATGCGGTCATCGCCATTGGCCGCCATCCATGCCAGCGTCGAGCCGAGCAGCGTGCCGCCCAGGCAATAGCCGATGGCGTTGATGTCGCGTTCGCCGGTCGCCGCCTCGATGGCGCCGAGCGCGTCGAGGATGCCCTCGCGCATGTAGTCGTCAAAACCCTTCTCCGCGAGCCTCGCATCCGGGTTCACCCACGAGACGATGAACACCGTATGGCCCTGCGCCACCGCCCAGCGCACCAGGCTGTTCTTCGGCCGCAGATCGAGGATGTAGAACTTGTTGATCCAGGGCGGGATGATCAGCAGCGGGCGCTTGAGCACCTTCTCGGTGGTCGGGCTGTACTGGATGAGCTGCATCAGCTCGTTCTGGAACACCACCTTGCCCGGCGTCACGGCGATGTTCTCGCCGATGCGGAACGCCTCGGTGTCGGTCATCTTGATGTGCAGGCTGCCGCGGCCGCGCTCGAGATCGGCGAGCAGGTTGTTCAATCCCTTGATGAGGTTCTCGCCGCCGGTCTCGGCGGTCTTGCGCAGCACCTCGGGGTTGGTCAGCAGGAAGTTGCTCGGGCTCATCGCGTCGGTGAACTGGCGGGCGTAGAAATCCACCTTCTGCGCCGTCGCCGAATCCAGCCCGTCCACCTGCGTCACCACATCCTGCACGAAGCGCGCCGAGAGCAGGTAGGATTGCTTGATGAAGTCGAAGACCTCGCTGTCCTTCCAGGCATCGTCCTTGAAGCGGCGATCCTTGGAGTCCGCCTCGATCACCGGCGCGCTCTCCACGCCCATCAGCCGGCGCGCGGTGTTCTGCCAGAGCGACATGTAATCCTGCCAGAACCCCATCTGGGCCTGCATCATCTTCGCCGGGTTGGCCATCAGCCGCGTCGTCATCTCCATGAACGCATGGCCGATATTCAGCGGGTCCGGATTGCGCGGGCCGCTCTCGGTCTGCCGCTTGAGCCACTCGCCGACGATGCGCTGCGAGCGCTCGGCCACGCCGGCCATCGAATGGGCGAATTCCGCGGCATCGGGCAGACGGAAGGCGCTCCCTGTGTCGCTGCCGCCGCCCGCCTCGCGGGAGGGGCCTTTCGGCGTTTTCTGATCGGCCATTCCTTGGGCGTCCTTTCCGTCGGCGGCGGGCGGCTGCTACATCTGCACGTAACCGAGATGGCGACCGCCGGGAGCTTTTACGACCTATGTCGATCGCAAGTGTTACAGGCGCGGGGTTTCCTCGGGCAGGTGTTACAGGGCCGTCCGCGGCCGTTCAAGTGCGCGCCGCGCGCCGCAGGGCCGCTGCCGGCGGCGCCCTCGCGGCCCTGCTCCTGACCGGCTGCACAGCCCAGCCCGGGATCGACCCGCTGACCTGGTGGCACCATCTCGAAGGCGGCCGCATCGCCCGCTCGCGCCCGCCGCCGCCGGCCGCCGATGCGCCCTTCCCCTCGCTCGGCACCGTGCCCAGCGCCCCGCAGACGCTCGATGCCGCAACCCGCGGGCGCATCGCCCAGGGCCTGCTGGCCGACCGCGCCAATGCCCGCTACGCCGAGGCAACCACCCCCATCCCGCCGCTGCCTCAGGTGGGGCCCGCGCCCGCCGCCGATAGCGGCGCCACGATGGGCGCCCAGCTCGCGGCCGCCTCGACCCC
>JAGXAV010000598.1 GCA_018971455.1 Rhodospirillales bacterium | reverse complement strand
GAAGGCCGGTCCCTGCCGCACCCGCTCGCCGAGCAGCGGGCGCAGCGTGGCGAGCAATGCCGCGTCATTCACCACCACCGGTGCCGCCGGCCAGCGCGCCGCCAGCCGCTCCACGGCGCCCGGGCCGCGCCGCAGCAGGGCCGGCGCGCCGCCGCCGACCAGGGCGCGGTCGGCTTCGTCCAGCCGGGCGGTCAGCCGCGGCCCCTTGCCGCCCTGCTCCGCGCGGGTGACGCGCACGCCGATGGCGCTGCCCACGCCCATGGTGGCGCCGGCATGGTCTCCCCTCGCGCTGTCCGGCAGGAAGCCCTCGCCATCGGCCAGCGCCACGAACGCCCCCGCCATCGCCGGCACCACGGCGAGCACCCGTCCGCGATGCAGATCGCCCACCCCGTCTGGCCGCCCGGGCCGCTCGATGGCGTAATCGGCGAGCCCGTCATCGCTCCAGGCGGCGATCCGCGTCTCGCCCGGGCTCGCGGCGACGAGCAGCCTCACGGCAGCGGGAATCCCAAGCCTCGCAGCGCCTGGGCGGTCTCGAACAGCGGCAGGCCGACAACGCCGGAATAACTGCCGGAGAGGAAGCGGATATAGGCAGCCGCCTGCCCCTGGATCGCGTAGCCGCCGGCCTTGCCCTGCCACTCGCCGCCGGCGAGATGGGCCTGGACCTGCGCCGGCGTCAGCCGCGCGAAGCCGACCACGCTGTCCGACAGCCGGGTCGCCACGCGCCCGTCGGGTGCCACGACGACGAGCGCGGTCAGCACATGGTGCCGCCGCCCGGACAGCAATTCGAGGCACTCGCGCGCCTGCTGCGCCGTCTCCGCCTTGGGCAGCACGCGCCGTCCGCACGCCACCACCGTGTCGGCGGCCAGCACGAAGGCATTCGGCCGCGGGCAGGCGGCCGCCTTGGCGCCGGCCAGCCGCTCGGCCAAGAGGCGCGGCAGCTCGGCCTTGCGCGGCGTCTCGTCGATATCGGGATGCAGCGTTTCGTCCGGCGCCAGGCCAAGCTGCGCCAGCAGCGCGAGCCGGCGCGGGCTGGCGGAGGCGAGGACCAGCCTGGGGCGGTCCATTCCTCCGCCTATTTGAAGCGGAACGTGATCCGGCCCTTGGTCAGATCATAGGGCGTCATCTCGACGTTGACGCGGTCACCGGCCAGCACGCGAATGCGGTTCTTGCGCATCTTGCCGCTGGTATGGGCGAGGATGCTGTGCTCGTTGTCGAGCTTCACACGGAACATGGCGTTGGGAAGCAGTTCCATCACCGTGCCGCTGAACTCGATCATGTCCTCTTTTGACATCTACTCTCTTTTGCTGTGCGAGGGATTCGGCCGCAACATGATGTTGACCACCCGCAAGGTCAAGCGCCGGGCCGGTTGCCGAGCCTGAGTGCGATGCTGCGGGCGTGGGCGCCGAGGCCCTCGGCCTCGGCCAGGGCGACGCCCGCCGGCCCCACGCGCGCCAGGGCGTCGGCATCGGCGGCGACCCAGGTGGTGCGCTTGAGGAAGTCGAACACCGACAGGCCGGAGGCGAAGCGCGCCGTGCGCCCGGTGGGCAGCACATGGTTCGGGCCGGCCACGTAATCACCCACCGCCTCGGGGCAGAAATCGCCCAGGAACGCGGCGCCGGCATGGCGGATGCGCGCGAACAGCGCGGCCGGATCGGCCACCATCAGCTGCAAATGCTCCGGCGCGAGGCGGTTCGTCAGCGCCACCGCCTCCTCGAGGTCCCGCACCAGGATCACCGCGCCATGCGCCTCCCACGAGGCGCCGGCGATGGCGGCGCGCGCCAGGGTCGGGATCTCGGCCAGCACGGCCGCCGCGACGTCGGCGGCCAGCTGCGCGGAATCGGTGATCAGGATCGCCTGGGCCGCCTCGTCATGCTCGGCCTGGGCGAGAAGATCGACGGCG
>JAGXAV010000597.1 GCA_018971455.1 Rhodospirillales bacterium | reverse complement strand
ACCTCGACATCGCCCGCCGCCTCGCGCGCGGCGAGCGCCCGCCGCCGCAATGGGCGGGGCTGAAATTCTTCAACGTCTATGGCCCCAACGAGTACCACAAGGGCGCCATGATCTCGGTGGTCAAGGTCAAGCATGACGAGGTCCTGGCCGGCCACGCGCCGCGCCTGTTCCGCTCCGACCAGCCGGGCCTGGCCGACGGCGCGCAGCAGCGCGATTTCATCTGGGTCGGCGACGTCGTGGACGTCATGCTCTGGCTGCTCGACACGCCGGCGGCGAGCGGGCTGTTCAACCTCGGCACCGGCGTCGCGCGCAGCTACGCCGACCTCGCCCGCGCCGTGTGCCATGCCGCCGGCGTGGCGCCGGCGATCGAGTTCATCGACATGCCGGCGCATCTGCGCGGCCAGTACCAATCCTTCACGCAGGCCGCCATGGGCCGCCTGCGCGAAGCCGGCTACCCCGGCCAGTTCACCTCGCTCGAGGACGGCATCACCCGCTACGTGCGCAACCATCTGCGCCAGAAGGATCCCTATGTCTGACCGTTCCCTGTCCGTGGGCCTTGGCGCCTGATGCTCCCGGTCCTGCTGTTTCCCCAGTTCGACCCGGTGATCGTCCATCTCGGGCCGTTCGCCATCCGCTGGTATGCGCTGGCCTACATCACCGGCCTGGTGCTCGGCTGGCGGCTGGTGCGCCGGCTGGTGCGCCAGGCCCCGGTGGTGGCCAACGAGCTCCAGGTCGATGACTTCCTCACCTGGGCGACCCTCGGCGTGGTGCTCGGCGGCCGCCTCGGCTACGTGCTGTTCTATCAGCCCGGCCGCTTCTTCGCCCATCCGCTGGAGATCTTCGCGGTGTGGCAGGGCGGCATGTCCTTCCATGGCGGCATGCTCGGCGTCGCCATCGCCATCACCTGGTTCTGCCGGCGCGAGAAGATTCCCATCCTCGGCTTCGCCGACCGCATCGCCGTCGCCGCCCCGATCGGCCTCGGCCTCGGCCGCGTCGCCAATTTCATCAATGGCGAGCTGTGGGGCCGGCCGGCGCCATCCTGGCTGCCCTGGGCGATGATCTTCCCCACCGGCGGCCCGACGCCGCGCCACCCGAGCGAGATCTACGAGGCGCTGCTCGAGGGCGTGCTGCTGTTCACCGTGATGTACACCCTCTCCCGCCGCGACGGCCTGCGCGGCCGGTTCGGCACGCTGACCGGCATCTTCCTCATCGGCTATGGCTGCGCGCGCATCACCGCCGAGTTCTTCCGCGAGCCCGACCCCTTCCTCGGCTTCCTGTTCGAGGGCGCGACCATGGGCCAGCTGCTCTCGCTGCCGCTGCTGGTCGCCGGCGCCGGGCTGATCTGGTGGGCCTGCCCGGCGCGCGCGCCGGAGCGCCCGCGCGGGTGATCGAGCGGCTCGATGCGTTCATGGCGCGCGCCAACGCGCAGTACTACGCAACCCACGACCCGTTCGCCGATTTCACCACGGCGCCGGAGATCAGCCAGGTCTTCGGCGAGCTGATCGGGCTGTGGGCGGGCGTGGTGTGGCGGTCGATGGGCGCGCCGGCGCCGGTGATCCTGGCCGAGGCCGGGCCCGGGCGCGGCACGCTGATGGCCGACGCGCGGCGCGCCATCGCCCAGACCATGCCCGATTTCGCCGCCGCCCTGCGCCTGCACCTGGTCGAGACCTCGCCGGCCCTGCGCGCCGCCCAGGCCCGCCGGCTGCCGGACGCCACCTGGCACGACCGCCTCGACACCCTGCCCGACGGCCCGCTGCTGTTCATCGCCAACGAGTTCTTCGACGCCCTGCCGATCCGCCAGTTCGTCCGCCGCGGTGCCGGCTGGGCCGAGCGTTTCGTCCACGACGGCGCCTTCATCGAGCGGCCCGCCACCTTCGCCGGGCTCGACGCGCCGGAGGGTGCGGTGG
>JAGXAV010000596.1 GCA_018971455.1 Rhodospirillales bacterium | reverse complement strand
GAAGGGGAAGTTCACCGCCGCGCGCGCGCCCCTCGCCGCCGCCACGAAACGGGCCCCGGCTGCGACATCGACGGCGAGCGGCTTCTCGCAGAACAACGCCCGCCCGGCGGCCAGCACCGCCTCGCCATGCACGAGATGGGCGGCCGGCGGGGCCGCGACATAGACGCACTCCGCGCCCTCGATCACGGCACTGGCCGAGGCGGCCAGCGGCACCCCCGGGAAATGCGCCGCGATCCGCGCCTGCGCCGCGGGGGCCGGGTCCCAGATGCCGGTGACGCGCACCGTCCCGCCGGCCTGCGCGAGCGCCGCCGAGAGCAGCCGCTCGCCCATGATGCCCGCGCCGATAATGCCTAAGCCGATCATGCCGCCTCCACCTCGTGCCTTCCAGGTTCGCGAGTCGGGCCGGCATCCCGCGCTTGCGCCCAGCCCCGAGGGCGGCCATAGCACGCGCCGACATTGAGACGGAAACCCCCATGCGCCCCTCTGGCCGCCTTCCCGACATGCTGCGCGACATCAGCATCACCCCCGGCTTCTCCCACCACGCCGAAGGCTCCTGCCTGATCCGCATGGGCGGCACGGAGGTGCTGTGCGCGGCCAGTGTGGAGGCCCGGGTGCCGCCCTTCCTGCGCAATTCCGGCCAGGGCTGGGTGACCGCCGAATACGGCATGCTGCCGCGCGCCACCCACACCCGCGGCGATCGCGAGGCCGCGCGCGGCAAGCAGTCCGGCCGCACCCAGGAAATCCAGCGCCTGATCGGCCGCAGCCTGCGCGCCGTGGTCGATCGCGAGGCGCTCGGCGAGATGACCATCACGCTCGACTGCGACGTGCTCAACGCCGATGGCGGCACGCGCTGCGCCTCGATCACCGGCGCGTGGGTCGCGCTCAACCTCGCCCTGCGCCACCTCATGCGCATGAACGTGCTGAAGGGCCTGCCGCTCACCGGCCAGGTGGCCGCCATTTCCTGCGGCCTAGTCGGCGGCACGGCCGTGCTCGACCTCGACTACGCCGAGGATAGCGGGGCGGAGGCGGACGCCAATTTCGTGCTCACCGAGGGCGGCGGCATCGTCGAGATCCAGGGCACCGCGGAAAAAGCGCCGTTCGACGAGGCGCAATTCGCCGAGCTGATGCGTCTGGCCAAGCTCGGCACCGCCCGCCTGTTCGAGGCCCAGCTCGCCGCCGTGGCGGCACTCGCCGCATGACCCGCCGGCTCGCCCCGGGCGCGCGGCTGGTGCTGGCCACGCACAATCCCGGCAAGCTGCGCGAGATCGCCGCCCTCCTCGCCCCGCACGGCGTCGATGTGGTCTCGGCCGGCGATCTCGGCCTGCCGGAACCCGATGAGACGGCGCCCGACTTCGCCGGCAATGCCCGGCTGAAGGCGCTGGCCGCCGCGGCGGCCAGCGGGCTGCCCGCCCTGGCCGACGATTCGGGCTTCTCGGCGGCCGCCCTGGGCGGCGCGCCCGGCGTCGTCTCGGCGCGCTGGGCCGGCGAGACGAAGGATTTCGCCGCGGCGATGGCGCGGGTCCAGCACGAGATCGGCGACAGCGCGGACCGCCGCGCCTGGTTCACCTGCGCGCTCTGCCTCGCCTGGCCGGATGGCGAGACGGCCACCTTCCTCGGCCGCGCCGAGGGCAGCGTGGTCTGGCCGCCGCGCGGCGCGCACGGCTTCGGCTACGATCCGATTTTCCTGCCGGCCGGCGGCAGCCGCACCTACGGGGAAATCCCGGCCGACGAAAAGCACGCCATCAGCCACCGCGCCCGCGCCTTCGCCCAGCTCCTGGCGGCCTGCTTCGCCTGACCGGATGCCCCCGGCGCCTCGATCGGCGTCGCCGCCCCGCCGCCCTATCCGGCCTCGGCGATGTCGGCCACCGGCGCGCCGGTGATCCGGCGCAGCGTCTCGGCCTCGGTCCTGAA
>JAGXAV010000595.1 GCA_018971455.1 Rhodospirillales bacterium | reverse complement strand
TATCAGACGGTCCTGCGCAGCAACAACATGACCGAGCCCAATTTCCTCGCCATCGTGCGCGCCGATCTCGCCCAGCGCCAGCTGATGGGCGCCGTCCGCGCCCCGGTCGCCAGCCCCGGGCTGCTGACGCGCGAGGTCTATCAGTTCCAGCACGAGACGCGCGTCGCCGAGGCGGTCGATCTGCCCTTCGCCGCCGCCCCTCCGCCCGCCGCCCCCACCGCGGCCGAGCTGAAGCGCTGGTACGAGAACCATCTGGGCGGCTACTCCACCCCCGAATACCGCCGAATCAGGGCGGTCGTGCTGGCGCCGGAGACGGTGGCCAAGGACATCACGGTGACGGACGCCGAGCTGCACGCGGCCTATGACGCGCGCAAGGCGGCCTTCAACCAGCCCGAGAAGCGCACCGCCGAGGTGCTGCTGGCGGCCGACGAGGCCAAGGCGCAGGCGCTGGCGAAGCAATGGCAGGCCGGCGCGGATTGGGCGGTGATGCAGAAGCTCGCCACCGCCGCGGGCGCCTCGGCCGTCGAGCTGACCGACGCGACGGCCGCCGAGTTCCCGGCGCCGGAGCTGGCGCAGGCGGTGTTCGCCGCGGTGCCCGACACGGTGCCGGCGCCGGTGCACAGCGCGCTCGGCTGGCACGTGCTGAAGGTGACCAAGATCATCCCCGGCGTCAGCCGCAGCTTCGACGAGATGAAGGACCAGCTGCGCGCGCAGATCGTCGCCGACAAGGCGGCCAACCGCATCGCCGACGCCGCCGCCAAGCTCGACGACCTGCTCTCCGGCGGCGCCGCCCTCGACACCCTGCCGACCGATCTCGGGCTGGCCGCCGTCGAGGGCACGCTGGATTCAAGCGGCAACACGCCCGAGGGCAAGCCCGCGCCGATCCCCGGCTCGGACGCGCTGCGCCGGGCGCTGGTCGCCGCGGCCTTCGCCGCCAAGCCCGGCGATCCGCCGACGCTGACCGACGGGCTGCAGGCCGCCGATGGCAGCCAGGGCTATTTCGCCCTCGAGGTGAGCAAGATCACGCCGCCCGCCGCCAGACCCTTCGCCGACGTCCAGAAGGAGGTGACCGCCGACTGGACCCATGACGCGGTGGTGCGCGAGCAGAACGTGGCCGCCACCGCCATCCTGACCGCGGTGAAATCCGGCACGCCCTTCGCCGCCGCGGCCGCCGGCCTCACCGTGCGCACCCTGCCCGCCGCCAGCCGCATCTCGGGCGCCGCCGGCGTGCCCTCGCAGCTGGTCGAGCCGCTGTTCAGCCTCAAGCAGGGCGAGGCCACGATGGTGCAGACCGCCGACGGCTTCACCGTCGCCGTGCTGACCCGGATCGACGATCCGGACCCGAATGCCGACCCGATCGGCTTCGGCCAGGTGCGCGACGCGCTGACCAAGGCGCTGGGCGACGACGTGCAGAGTGTGCTGACCATCGCCCTGCGCGACCGCGCCCAGCCCACCATCAACAAAGCGCTGCTCGACAGCGTGACCCAGCAGAGCCAGTGAGAGCCACCGAGGTGAGTATCCCATGAACGCCGCCGCGCCGCCCGGCTTCGCCGCCTTCCGCGAGGATTACGATGCCGGACACGGCCACCTGCTCTGGCAGCGCGGCGTGGCCGATCTGGAAACCCCGGTCGCGGTGTTCCTCAAGCTGGCCGACGGCAAGCCCAACACCTTCCTGCTGGAGAGCGTGGAGGGCGGCGCCAGCCGCGGGCGCTATTCCATCATCGGCCTGGAGCCGGACCTCGTCTGGCGCTGCCGCGCCGGGCGCGCGGAACTGAACCGCGACGCGCGCGCCGCGCCCTACGCCTTCGCGCCGGATGCCCGCCCGCCGCTCGACAGCCTGCGGGCGCTGATCGCCGAGAGCCAGCTCGACGTGCCGGATTTCCTGCCGCCGATGTGCGGCGGCCTGATCGG
>JAGXAV010000594.1 GCA_018971455.1 Rhodospirillales bacterium | reverse complement strand
ACGACGATGTGGTCGGAAATGCGCATCACCACGCCCATGTCGTGCTCGATCAGCAGCAGCGAGCAGCCGCCGGCGCGGATGTGCATCAGGAGGTTCGAGAGCTCCTCGCTCTCGCGCGGGTTGAGGCCGGCGGCCGGTTCGTCGAGGCAGAGCAGCACCGGGTCGGTGCACATGGCGCGCGCGATCTCCAGGCGCCGCTGGTCGCCGTAGGGTAGGGCGCCGGCGGGGTCATCGGCGCGGGCGAGCAGGCCGATGGTGTCGAGCCAGTGGCGCGCCTTGTCCATCGCCACGCGCTGGTGGGCGCGGTAGCCGCCGAGGCCGAACACGGCGAGCAGGCCGTGCCCGACATGGGGCATGAGCATGTTGTGCTGGGCGACCATGAGGTTTTCCAGCACCGTCATGCCGGCGAACAGGCGGATGTTCTGGAAGGTGCGCGCGACCTTGGCGCGGCGGGCGATGCGGTGGCCGGGCATGGCCTGCAGGGCGAAGCGTGCGCCCGAGGGGTGCAGCAGGTCGAGGGCGCCGGAGGTCGGCTTGTAGAAGCCGGTGATGCAGTTGAAGACCGTCGTCTTGCCCGCCCCGTTGGGGCCGATGACGGCGGTGATATCGCCGCGGCGCGCCACGAAGGAGAGCATGTTGACGGCGAGCAGGCCGCCGAATCGCATGGTGAGGTGCTCGACATTCAGCAGATCGGTGCCCATCAGCCGCGTCCCTCCGCCACCATGTCGCCGGATATGGCGACCGCCTTGCCGAGGGTGACCGAGGGGGTTCGCCCGGAGACCAGGCCGCGCGGGCGCACCACCATCACCACCACCAGGGCGAGGCCGAAGGCCAGCATGCGGTAGTCGGAGAAGCTGCGCATCATCTCGCCGCCGCCGATCATCACCACCGCGGCGAGCGCCACGCCGAGCTGGCTGCCGAGGCCGCCGAGCACCACGATGGCGAGCACCACGGCGCTCTCGATGAAGGTGAAGCTGTCCGGGCTGATGAAGGCCTCGCGGGTGGCGAAGAAAGCGCCGGCGAAACCGGCGAACATCGCGCCCATGGCGAATGCGGTGAGCTTGGTGACGGTGACGTTGATGCCGAGCGAGCGGCAGGCGATCTCGTCCTCGCGCAGCGCCTCCCAGGCGCGGCCGAGCGGCAGGCGGCGCAGGCGCAGGCTGACCCAGTTGGTCAGCAGGGCGAGACCGAGGATGACGTAGTACAGATAGGCGATGCGCTGGGTGATGCTGGGCTCGACGCCAAAGAAATGGGCGAAGCTGCCCGGATCATTGCCCGAGAAGACCAGGCCGAACAGCGTCGGGCGGGGAATGTCCGACAGGCCGTTCGGTCCGCCGGTGACGGAGACCCAGTTGTTGATGACGACGCGGATGATCTCGCCGAAGGCCAGGGTGACGATGGCAAGGTAGTCGCCGCGCAGACGCAGCACCGGGAAGCCGAGCATCATCCCCCAGCAGGCGGCGAGCAGGCCGGCGATGGGCAGGCAGGTCCAGAAGCCGAGGCCGAAATCCTGGGCGATCAGGGCGAAGGAGTAGGCGCCGACCGCGTAGAAGGCGACGTAGCCGAGATCGAGCAGGCCGGCGAGGCCGACGACGATGTTCAGCCCCCAGCCGAGCATGACGTAGGTGAGCACGAGCGTGCCGAGATCGATCCAGTAGCGGCCGGCGTAGAAGGGCAGGCTGACTGCCAGCACCAGCACCACCGGGGTGACGTAGGTGCCGGCGGTGGCCATGGCGCGGGCCAGGCCGGCTGAGCGGGCGCGGCCGGGCGGCCGGGCGGCGCGCCAGGCCAGCATGGCCAGCCGGCCGATGAAGACGAGGCCGACGGCGATCGCCACGGCGCCCGGGCGGGTGACCAGCACCAAGGCCGACTGGGTGGCGTGGGTCTTCAGCCCGATCATCGTGCCGAACAGGCC
>JAGXAV010000593.1 GCA_018971455.1 Rhodospirillales bacterium | reverse complement strand
TGGCGCTCGCCCAGCATCCGCGCCTGCTGCTGCTCGACGAGCCGCTGGCCGGCGCCGGGCCGGACGAGACGGCGCGCCTCGTCACCCTGCTCGACGCGATGCGCGGGGATTGCGCCATCCTGCTGGTCGAGCACGACATGCAGGCGGTCTTCGCCCTGGCCGACACGGTGAGCGTGCTGGCGCAGGGGCGGCTCGTCGCCTCCGGCCCGCCGGCGGCGATCCGCGCCGATGCCGCGGTGCGCGAGCTCTATCTCGGCGAGACCGGTTGATGCTGGAATTGCGCGATGTGCGGTCCGGTTACGGGCAGATCCCGGTGCTGTTCGGCGTCTCGCTGGCCGTGGGCGAGGGCGAGATGGTGGCGCTGCTCGGGCGCAACGGCATGGGCAAGACGACGACCATCCGCACGCTGATGGGCATCCTGCCGGTGCGGGGCGGCAGCATCACCCTCGACGGCACCTCCCTGGCCGGCGCGCGGCCGTTCCGGATCGCGCGGCGCGGGCTCGGGCTGGTGCCGGAGGGACGCCAGGTGTTTCCGACCCTTTCGGTGACGGAGAACCTGCTGGCCACCGCGCGGCCGGGGCCGTGGAATGCGGCGCGCATCTTCGCCCTGTTCCCGCGCCTGCTCGAACGCCGGAGCCAGCGCGCCGGATTGCTGTCCGGCGGCGAGCAGCAGATGCTCGCCATCGGCCGCGCGCTGGCCACCAATCCGCGCCTGCTCATCCTGGACGAGGCGACGGAGGGGCTGGCGCCGCTGATCCGCGTCGAGATCTGGGCGTGCCTGGAGAAGCTGCGCGGCGAGCGCCTGGCGATTCTGGTGATCGACAAGAATATCGATGCGCTGCGCCGCCTCGCCGATCGCCATGTCATCATCGAGAAGGGGGTGACGGTGTGGTCGGGCAGCTCGGCCGCCCTCGCCGCGGCGCCCGAGGTGCTGCCGCGCTACCTGCATCTGTGATCGTACCGCGGCGGGCAGGCGGCCGGTTTCATCGTTCTTTAAATCGCGCGTCCCATACTCCGGCCTGGAACCAATGGAGTGTGACAGATGCGCCTGCTTCGCGATCGCTCGATCGGGGTGAAGCTGGGACTTGCCAGCCTCGGCGCGCTGGTGCTGCTGGCCGCGCTGGCGTGGTCCGCGCTGTCGGCGATGACGGCGCAGGACGGGCTCGCGCGGCGCGTCGTCGGCGCCTATGACTGGCGCGGGGACATCCTGAACGCGCTCGCCGCCGAGCGCGCCATGCAGGTCGCCGGGCGCGAGGTGCAGCTGGCGCAGACCATGGCCGGCGTGCAGGCCGCCGGCAGCCGCGGCCAGGCGGCGGGCGCGCGGGCGCATGACATTCTCGCCCAGGTCGCGCGCGAGGCCGGCCCGGCGTCGCAGGGCGAGTTGCGCCGGGCAATGGCCAGCGTCGCCGCCTTCCGCTCCAAGATCGACCGGCTGGGAGACCTGCGCGGCGGCGCGCTGGCCGAGCGCGACGGCACCTTCATCAAGGTTCAGGCGGAATTCGAGAGCCGCCTGCGCGCGGTGAGCGACGCGGTGCAGATCGAGGATCTCAGCCCGTCCGAGCTTGCCGCGCTCATGGCCGATCTGCGCGGCTACGAGGCCGCCGGCATCACCCTGCGCGACACGGCGAACCGCTTCCTCGCCACCGGAGACATGGCCCTCAAATCCCGGCTGGCGGCGGCGGATGCGGCGGCGAAGGCGCATCTGCAGGGCATGCTCAAGGCGCGCGTCAGCCCGGATTTCCGCGCCGTGATGAAGAAGATGCAGGTCGCCGGCGATCATCTTTCCGATTCCGCCCACCAGCTGTTCGACGATGCCGCGGCGGTGGATCTGTTCGTGCGCGACGAGGTCGATCCGGCGAGCAAGGAGCTCGAATCCTATCTCTGCGGCGCCAACGCGTCCTTCGCCCGGCAGGCCGCGGCGG
>JAGXAV010000592.1 GCA_018971455.1 Rhodospirillales bacterium | reverse complement strand
GCACCTTTCCGACCACTGCCCGGTCTCTGTCACGCTGCAACCCCCCGATTGAGGAGACGCCCCGCCATGACCCGCACCCTTTTCGTCACCGGCGCCTCCGCGGGGTTCGGCGCGGCCATCGCGCGGCGCAGCGTCGCCGACGGGCACCGCGTCATCGCCGCGGCCCGGCGCGCCGACCGGCTGGCCGCCCTGCGGGCCGAGCTTGGCCCCGCCCTGCTGCCGGTCACCCTTGATGTCGGCGATGCCGCCGCCGTCGCCGCCCTGCCGGACGCCCTGCCGCCGGAATGGCGGGAGGTCGATGTGCTGGTCAACAATGCCGGCCTCGCCCTCGGCCTCAGCCCGGCCTGGCAGGCGAACCTCGCCGACTGGGACCGCATGGTGGCCACCAACGTCACCGGCCTGTTGCACCTCACCCGCGCGCTGCTGCCCGGGATGGTGGCGCGCAACCGGGGCCACATCGTCAACCTCTCCAGCACGGCGGCGATCTACCCCTATCCCGGCGGCCACGTGTACGGCGCCTCCAAGGCCTTCGTCACCCAGTTCAGCCTCAATCTGCGGGCCGACCTGATTGGCACCGGCGTGCGGGTGACGGATCTCGAGCCCGGGCTGGTCGGCGGCACCGAGTTCAGCGTGGTGCGCTTCGCCGGCGACACCGCCCGCGCCGCGGCGAACTACGCCGGCACCGTGCCGCTCACTGCGGAGGACATTGCCGAGGCGGTGGCCTGGGTGCTCTCGCTGCCGGCGCACGTGAACATCAACCGGCTCGAAATGATGCCGACCTGCCAGGCCAGCGGGCCGCTCGCCGTCAAGCGGCAGACCTGACCGGAGGCGAGCATGATCGGGCGCATTCTTGATCGCTGCCGCATCGAAGACGGCAAGGGCTTCCGCCTCAAGCGCCACGATCCGGCCGGCACCGCCGGCGAGACCATCCCGCACGACTGGGCGGTGGCCCAGCTCGCCGCCGGGGTGGCGCGCCTGGCCGCGCTGCAGGAATTGCTGCGCGCGCAGAATTCATGGTCGCTGCTCTGCATCTTCCAGGCCATCGACGCCGGCGGCAAGGACGGCACCATCAAGCACGTCATGTCCGGCGTGAACCCGCAGGGCGTGGAGGTGACATCGTTCAAGGCGCCGGGACCGGAGGAGCTGGCGCATGATTTCCTCTGGCGCGTCATGCGCCGGGCGCCGGCGCGCGGCATGATCGGCATCTTCAACCGCAGCCATTACGAGGAGGTCCTGGTCCCCCGCGTCCACCCCCACATCCTTGCCCGCCAGCATCTTCCCGACCGGCTGCTGACGAGGAAGATCTGGCAGCACCGCCTGGAGGACATCTCCGCCTTCGAGCGTTATCTGAGCCGCCAGGGCGTGGTGATCCTGAAATTCTTCCTGCACATCTCGAAGGAGGAGCAGCGCCGGCGCTTCTACGAGCGCATGGACGATCCCGACAAGAACTGGAAGTTCAGCGCGGCCGACATCGCCGAGCGCGCGCACTGGGACGAGTACATGCGGGCCTATGAGGCGGCGATCGCCGGCACCGCGTGCCGGCACGCGCCCTGGTTCGTCGTGCCGGGCGACCACAAGCGGTTCGCCCATCTCGTCGTCGTCGAGGCGATGATCGACGCACTGGAACGGCTCGATCTGCACCCCCCGGTGCCGTCGGCCGAGGAGCGGGAGCTTCTCGCCGCCGGCCGGCGGGCGCTGGATTCGGAAGGCTAGGCCCGCATGCGCATCCTCACCCGCCGCGATATCCTTGCCGTGGTCGATGCCGGCGCCCTCGTCGCGCCGCTGGACGAGGCCATGCGCCGCGTCAGCGCCGGACAGGCCGAGCTGCCGCTGCGCCGGTCGGTCAATCTGCCCGGCGGCAACCGGCTCGGCGTGATGCCGGGCTTCCTGGCGGAGCCCGCCATCTACGGGGCCAAGCTGCTGAG
>JAGXAV010000042.1 GCA_018971455.1 Rhodospirillales bacterium | reverse complement strand
TGTCGCTCTCTCCCGTCATCGCCGGCAAGGCGCCCATGAAGGTCAGCGTGGAAGCCGGCAAATCCTATTGGTGGTGCGCCTGCGGCAAGAGCGCCAACCAGCCCTTCTGCGACGGCTCGCACAAGGGCAGCGGCTTCGCGCCGAAGGAGTACAAGGCCGAGAAGGACGGGGATGCCTGGTTCTGCGCGTGCAAGCACAGCGCCGGCGCGCCGCTCTGCGACGGCACGCACAAGACCGTATGATGAGCGCCGCCCGCCTCGATGAATCGGCACGCGGCGTCTTCGTCATCGCCGTCACGCCGTTCACCGAGGCGGGCGCGATCGACGCCGCGAGCACCGCGCGCATGGTGGAGTTCTATCTCGCGCGCGGCGCCACCGGGCTGACCATTCTCGGCATGATGGGCGAGGCGCCGAAGCTGACCGAGGCCGAAGCCGTCGGGTTCGCACGCCACGTCGTCGCCTGCGTGGCGGGCCGGGTGCCGGTGGTGGTCGGCGTCTCCAGCCCCGGTTTCGCGGCGATGGGCGCGCTGGCCCGTACGGTGATGGATGGGGGCGCCGCGGGCGTGATGGTCGCCCCGCAGTCCGGGCTGCGGACGGAGGAGGCGATCGTCGCGTATTTCCATCACGTCGCCGAAGTCCTGGGCGATATTCCGTTCGTCTTGCAGGATTTCCCTCAGGCGACCGGCGTGCACGCCAGCGTTGGCACAATTCGGCGGCTGGTCGACGCTCTGCCCACGATGGTGATGCTCAAGGCCGAGGATTGGCCGGGGCTGGCCAAGATTTCGGCCCTGCGCGACATGGCCGACATGCGGCGCATCAGCATCCTCACCGGCAATGGCGGCCTGTTCCTGCCCGAGGAGATGGGTCGCGGCGCGGACGGAGCGATGACCGGCTTTGCCTATCCCGAAATGATGGCCGGCGTGGTGGCCGCATATTCGGCCGGGCAGCGCGAGCGCGCGGCCGACATCTTCGATGCCTATCTGCCGCTCGCCCGCTACGAGCAGCAGCCCGGCCCTGGCCTCGCGGTGCGCAAGCATGTGCTCGCCCTGCGCGGCGCCATCGCCAGCCCCGCCCAGCGTGCGCCGGCCAGCCGCCTCACGGCGCGTGAACTGGCCGAGATCGCCTTTCTGATGTGCCGACAGGAGATCCGGCTGAAGCAGATCGGCTGATCACGCGCCGTGCCACCAGCGGCCGTTGAGTACGATGCCGCGGCAGGCGAGCCGCTCATGGCTCTCGACCGTCTCGCCGATCGCATCGGTGAAGGTGAAGCGGCCGGCCTCCACGCTGAGCACGGTGGCGTCGCCGAGCAGGCCGGGCCTGAGCGTGCCGCGATCTTCCAGGCGCACCGCCCGGGCCGCGTTGATTGTCGTCGCGCGCACGATCTCCGGCAGGGCCACGCCGAGATGGAGGAATTTCGACATCGTCGTCAGCAGGTCGAAGGCCGGCCCGTCGATCGAGGTGAGGTGGACGTCCGACGAGATTACATCGGGCAGGAAGCCGTTCCGCACCATGGCCATTGCCGAGGCGAAGCCGAAGGAGCCGCGGCCGTGGCCGATATCGAAGATGATCCCGCGGGCCCGGGCGTCCAGCACGTCGGCCTCGATGCCGCCATCCGGCGCCACCGGGGCGTTGGGGAACGGGCGGAAGCAATGGGTGAGGATGTCGCCCTTGCGCAGCATGGCCAGCACCTCGCGGCGCGATGGCGGCGGGTTGTCCAGATGCCCCATCAGCGGCAGGCCGGCATGCTCGGCCACCTCGAGCGCGATCTGCATCGGCATCGCGCCGAGGGCGCCGGAGGTGCCGCCGCCGATGCGCACCTTCACGCCGACCACGAGATCGCTCTGCTGCTTGGCGACGGCCAGCGCCACGCGCGGGTTCAGCAGGCGCAGATCGGTGCACTCGCCGACATTGAGGTCCCAGTGGAAGGCGAAGATGCCGGCGAAGCTGATGTTGAGGAAGGGCAGGATGTGCACCTCCGCGCGCTCGATGACGTGGGCGCGAAAGCCGGCGATATTGCCGGGCCCGGCGGACCCGGCGTCGATCAGCGTCGTCAGCCCGCTGCTCTTGGCGTAGGAATCCGGATCGACGCCGAGCGAGGTGCCGCCCCAATAGACATGGGTGTGCAGGTCGATCAGCCCGGGCGTCACGATGCGCCCGGTGACGTCGCGAGTCTGCGCGGCCTCGCCGAGGCCGTGGCCGAGGGCGGCGACGCGGCCATCGGCGAAGGCGATGTCGAGCACCTCGTCCAGCCCCTGGGCCGGGTCGATCACCCGCCCACCGGTGAGAATCAGGTCGAACATCGGCTCCTCCCGCACGTGCTGGGAGGAATGGTCGCGGCGGCGGCGCCATCTTGCAACCCCTCCCCAAAGCGGGCGGATTGGCCCAGACTGCGACGAGGCAGCGAGGGAGCAGAATGATGTCGGCCGCCACGAAGTTCGAGGATCCGCGCGTCAATTCGCGCATCGTTGCGGCCTATCGCGCGCGCACCGCCGGCTCCGGCGCCCTGGCGGCCGAGGCGGCGGAGCTGCTGCCAAGCGGCATCGCCCATGATTCGCGCTACCTCGAGCCTTGGGGCATCTATGTCGAGCGCGCCAAGGGCAGCCATAAATGGGATGTCGATGGAAATCGCTACGTCGATTATTTCGGTGGGCACGGCGCGCTGATCCTGGGCCACGGCCATCCCCAGGTGGCGGCGGCGATTGCCGAGGCGGCGGAGCAGGGGGCGCAGTTCGGCGCCAACCACCCGCGCGAGATCGCCTGGGTGCGCGCCATCCAGCGCCTGGTGCCCTCGGCCGAGCGGGTGCGCTTCACCTCCTCGGGGACCGAGGCGACGCTGATGGCCGTGCGCCTCGCCCGCGCCTTCAGCGGGCGGTCCACCCTGCTGCGCTTCCAGGGCCATTTCCATGGCTGGCACGACCATATGACCGCCGGCTACAGCAACCATTTCGACGGCTCACCCACGCCCGGCGTGCTGCGGGGCATCACCGACAAGACCGTGCTGGTGGCGCCGGGCGACACCGACGCGGTGGCGGCGGCCCTCGCCACCAACCCCGACATCGCGGCGATCATCCTGGAACCGACCGGCTCCTCGTTCGGGCAGGTGCCGCTGCGGCCGTCCTTCCTGCATGCCCTGCGGGATCTCACCACCCGCCATGGCGTGCTGCTGATCTTCGACGAGGTGATCACCGGGTTCCGCACGTCGCGCGGCGGCGCGCAGGCGGCGTTCGGCATCCGGCCGGACCTGTCCACCTTCGCCAAGATCCTCGCCGGAGGCATGCCGGGCGGCGCCGTGGCGGGGCGGCCGGAGATCCTCGCGCTGCTCGATTTCAAGGCGACCGCGGCGGCCGGGCGGGAGAAGATCGGCCATCCGGGCACGTTCAACGCCAACCCCGTCTCGGCGGCGGCCGGCATCGCGGCCCTCGGCATTCTCGCCGAGAGCGATGCCAACGACGTCGCCTCCGCCCGCGCCGAATCGCTGCGCGCCGGCATGAACGAGGTGCTGATGCGCGAAAATCTGCCCTGGGCCGTCTACGGCACCACCTCGGGCTTTCATCTGTTCCTCAACCCGCAGGGCCGCGCCATCACGCCCGCGAGCTTCGATCCCCACGCCGTGGACTTCGCCGAGATGAAGGCCCAGCCCGCCCAGCTGACCAACCGGCTGCGCCTGGCTATGCTGGTCAACGGCGTCGATCTCAACCCGCGCCTCGGCGGCTTCACCTCGGCCGCCCATAGCGAGCTGGATATCGCCGACACGGTGCACGCCTTCGGCGAATCCCTTCGCATGCTGCGCGCCGAAGGCGAGCTGGCATGAGCGGTTCGGAGCTGGGCTACATGCCGGCAAGCCTGCTGGCACCGATGATCCGCGCGCGCAAGCTCTCGCCGGTGGAACTGCTCGATGCCGTGCTCGGCCGCATCGCCCGCCTCGAGCCGCGCATCAACGCCTTCGCCGTCCTCGATGCCGACCGCGCGATGACGGCCGCCCGCGCCGCGAAAGACGCGCTGATGGGCAGCGAGCCGCTCGGCCCGCTGCACGGCATCCCCGTCACCATCAAGGACCTCGCCTGGACGAAGCGCTTTCCCACCCAGTTCGGCAGCCAGATCACCAAGGGCAACCGGGTGCCGGCGGACACGCCGATCGTCTCGCGGCTGGAGGCGGCGGGCGCCATCGTGCTGGGCAAGACCACCACCTCCGAGTTCGGCTGGACCGGCGTGAGCCGCAGCCCGCTCACCGGCATCACCCACAACCCGTGGCGGCACGGGTTCAATGCCGGCGCCTCCTCGGCCGGCGCCGGGGCGGCGGCGGCGGCCGGGTTCGGCCCCTTGCACCAGGGCAGCGACGGCGCCGGCTCGGTGCGCATGCCGGCGCATTTCTGCGGGATCTACGGCCTCAAGCCGAGCTTCGGCCGGGTGCCCTATGCGCCGGTGAACCCCGGCGACTACACCTCCCATATCGGTCCGATGACGCGCACCGTGGAGGATGCCGCGCTGATGATGGCGGTGATGTCCGGGCCGGATCCGGCCGACCACACCACGCTGGAATCGGCGCCGGCGGATTATGTCGGGCACGTGAATGACGGCATCGGCAAACGCCGGCTGTGCTTCAGCCCCGATCTCGGCCATGCCCGAGTCGATCCCGAAATCGCCGACATCGTTCGCCAAGCCGCCGAGCGTTTCGCCCGCGCGCTGGGCACTGGACTATATGAGGTGGAGCCCGAATGGGGTCCGCTCGGCCCCGACCTCGCCCGCGCCTTCTGGCCCGCGCATATGACGAAGCTGGCGCGCCATCTGCCGGAATGGGAAAGCCGGATGGATCCGGGGCTCGTCGCCTGCATCCGTGAGGGCGAGCGGATGACCATTGCCCGCTACCAGGAGGTCCGCGAGCGGAAGATGGCCTATATCGCCGAAATCCAGGAATTCTTCGAGGATTGGGATTTCCTCATCACGCCCGCGGTGTCGGTCGCGGCCTTCCCGGCCGAGCGGTTGCAGCCGGCGCACTGGCCCGAGCATGCGTGGGACTGGCTGAGCTGGGCGGAGTTCTCCTACCCGTTCAACATGTCGTGGAATCCGTCCGCCAGCATTCCCTGCGGCTTCACCGCCGACGGCCTGCCGGTGGGCATGCAGATCACCGGCCGGCGCTTCGACGATCTCGGCGTGCTGCAGGCCTCGCGCGCCTTCGAGCGCGTGCTGCCATGGGCGGGCAAGCCGCCGGCGCTGGATTAGGCCGGCCGCAGCAGGCTGGCATTGTCCGCGCCGATGGCGGCGCTGGGTTCGTAGGCCGGCCGCTCGCAGCCATTCAGCCGCAACGGCGATTCGGCGACCACCAGCCGGCCATGCTGCGGATGGTCGATCCAGCGCAGCGCGCCGCGCGCATGGAGATGCGGATCGGCAATGACCTCGCCGAGGGTGCGCACCGGCGCCGCCGGCACGTGATGGGCCATCAGCAGGTCGAACAGGGCGGCCTTGCTGAACGCCGCCGTGGCGGCGCCGATCCGGGCGTCGAGCGCATCCATGTCCGGGGCGCGCCCCTTATGCGTGGCGTAGCGCGGCACGGCGGCGAGGTCGGGCAGGTGGAGGGCCTTCGTCAGGGCGAAGAAATGCGCGTCGTTGATGCACAATATGGCAACGAAACCGTCATTCGTCGGATAGACGTTGTAGGGGCAGATGGTCATGCCGCCATGGCGGTTGCCGGTGCGGCCGAGATCGGCCGCGCCTTCCTCGCGGAAGAGCGGGCCGAGATTGGAGGTCAGGGTGAAATAGGCCGATTCCAGCATGGAGATTTCCACCATCTGGCCGAGCCCGGAGCGCGTGCGCTCGTAAAGGGCCGTGATCACGCCGGCGTAGAGATGAATGCCGGCGCTGAAATCGCACATGGCCGGCCCCGCCTTCACCGGTGGCTGCCCGGGAAAGCCGGTGACGCCGAGAATGCCGGACATGGCCTGCACGGTGAGGTCCATCGCCGGATAGTCGCGGTACGGCCCGGTGGTGCCGTAGCCTGAACTGCACGCATAGATCAGCCGCGGATTGCGCGCGCGCAAATCCTCCCAGCCAAGGCCCAGCCGGTCCATCACGCCCGGGGTGAAATTCTCCACCAGCACGTCGGCATCCTCGACCAGGCGACGTACCTCGGCGATGCCGGCCGCCGTCTTGAGATCGAGGGTCAGGCTGCGCTTGTTGGCATTGAGCATGACATAGGGCAGCACCGACCCGCCGGCGGCGCGGCGCATATGCTCGCCTCCGGGCGGCTCGATCTTGATGATTTCAGCGCCGGCGCGCGCCATGAGGAAGGTGGTGTAGGGGCCGGCATAGATCTGCGTGAGGTCGATCACCCGCACGCCATCCAGCGGCGGCGGACGCAGCATCGGCTCGGTCATGGCGCTCCGCCCCGTGTTGTTTTGCGCTAGCGTGCGGAGCGTCGCGCAACCCTGTCAAGCCGGAGTCCCATGCAACGCCCCCTCACCCCGCATCCGATCGGCGTGCTGCACACGCCGTGGAACACCCCGTCCGAATGCCCGCGCAACGGCCGCAAGCCGGAGGTGCCGCCGGTGTGCGAGGCGCATGTCGCCGCCGAGTTCGCCCCGGGGCTCGACGGGCTGGAGGGGTTCAGCCACCTCATCCTGCTCTACTGGCTCGATCGCGCGCGGCCGGCCGAGATGGTGTTCACGCCACCCTTCGACGATCGGCCGCGCGGCCTGTTCGCAACCCGCGCGCCGCACCGGCCGAACCCGATCGGCCTGTCGGTCGTCGCCTTCGACGGGTTCGCGGCCGCGGGCGTGCTGCGCGTGCGCTATCTCGACTGCGTCAACGGCACGCCGCTGCTCGACATCAAGCCCTATCTGCGCACCACCGATTGCGAGCCGGAGGCCACGATGGGCTGGCTCACCCCCCGCGCAGGCTGAGCCCGTTCGGGAAGCGGCGGCGATATTCCTCGACCGCCGTTTCCATGGTGACGAAACGCGCTCCCTCGGCGCCCAGCCTTTCGATCATGTGCTCGAGCATGAACATGCGATGGCCGCGGCCGATGATATGCGGGTGGAAGGTGTAGGTCAGCACGCCCCACTCATTGTGCTTCTTCATGTAGCGGAACTCGTTTAGCCAGTTCTCGATCACCAGCCGCGCATTCATGCCGCCGGGCAGGATGCCGGCGGGCGAGCGCGAATATTCGAAATGCGGAAAATCATCGAGCGCCCAGCTGATCGGCATCTCCACCAGCGCCGTGTCCGGCCCGAAGACCAGCTTCTCCTCCAGCGTGACGTGGTCTCCCGAGCGCGCCTGGTAGGGCAGCACGTCGTGCCCCATCATCGAGCTGTCGTAGATGAAGCCGTGCTTGAGCAGAAGTTCCACGCTGTGCGCGCTGAGGTCCCAGGCCGGCGAGCGATAGCCGCGCGGCGCCCGGCCGGTGAGCTCGGCGATCGCCGCGATGCCGCGGACCAGCTCGCCCTCCTCGCCCTCACGCCCGAGGCTCGCCGGCACGCGGTGCGTCCAGCCATGGTGGCCGATCTCGTGGCCCGCGTCGCGCACGGCGCGAACGCAGGAGGGGTAGCTCTCGATGGTGTGGCCGGGGATGAACCAGGTGGCGGGAATGCGCCTTTCCGCCAGCAGGGCAAGGATGCGGCGCGCGCCGGCGATGCCGAAATCCCCGCGCGAGATCGCCGTCGGCGTGGTCGCCTCGCGGGCGATGGTGGAGGAGGTGTTGTCGTGGTCGAAGGTGAGGCAGACGAACAAATCGGCCATGCCGGATCTCCTGCGGTTCGCCGCCATGGTCCGGCCGGCGCCGGACCGGGTCAAGTCGGGGGGTTGCTTGGCAGCCCGCGGGCTTCGGGCGTAGCCTGGACGGACAGGCACGTGACGACGCGGTTGTGGGAGGGCGCGGTCATGGGGGGAGGGGACCCCGGCGGGATCGGCTGCGACGCCCATCCGGGGCTTCCGGCGATGCGCGAGCTGCTGGCGTTTCTCGACCCGTACTGGCGCGAACAGATCACCGTGCGCGGGATCGAGGCGCCGGATCTGGCGAGCTTCCCCGCCAGGATCGCGGCGAATTGCCGGGCCGACTGGCGCCCCGCCCATGGCCGCGCGGGCGCCGACCTCGCCACGCTGCGCGCGCAGGCGCTGGAGGCATTCGGCACGCGGGCGGCGACCTGCAACCTGCTGAGCGGCGTGCAGGCGGTCCATAATCCCCATTTGGCGACCGCGCTGGCGCGCGGTCCGTTCGTGGCCGAGACATTTGCCGTGCAGGCGGAGCGGAATTACATCGTGGTGGACCTATGACCGGCTTCGACACGAAGGGGAAACGATGAGCATCAAGGGGCGCGCCTACATTGCCGGCGCATACGAGCATCCCACGCGCAAGGCGCCCGACAAATCCGTGGCCCAGCTGCACGCCGAAGTGGCGCGCGGCGCGCTCGCCGATGCGGGCCTGACCAAGGATGACGTGGACGGGTATTTCTGCGCCGGCGACGCGCCGGGCATGGGTCCGCTGTCGATGGTGGACTACATGAACCTGCGGGTCCGCCACGTCGATTCCACCGATGTCGGCGGCTCATCCTATCTGGTGCACGTCGCCCACGCGGCCGAGGCGATCGCCGCCGGCAAGTGCAAGGTGGCGCTGATCACCCTCGCCGGCCGGCCGCGCAGCGAAGGCATGGCCACCGGCACCCAGCCGCGCGCCGGCAATCTGAGTCAGCCGGACGTGCAGTTCGAATATCCCTACGGCGTCACCGTCGCCAACGCCTACGCCATGGTGGCGATGCGCCACATGCATGAATTCGGAACGACCAGCGAGCAGCTCGCCTGGATCAAGGTGGCCGCGTCCCACCACGCCCAGCACAACCCGAACGCCATGCTGCGCGACGTGGTGACGGTGGAGGAAGTGGTCAATTCACCGCTGGTCGCCGACCCGCTGCACCGCCTCGATTGCTGCGTCATCAGCGATGGCGGCGGCGCGCTGGTGGTGGTGGCGCCCGAGGTCGCGCGCAGCCTGAACCGTCCGCGGGTGAAGATCATCGGCGCGGGCGAGGCGCCCAAGGGTCAGCTCGGCGGGAAGGTGGATCTGACCTATTCCGGCGCCCGCTGGTCGGGCCCCGCCGCCTTCGCCGAGGCGGGCGTGACGCCCGCCGACATCAAATACGCCTCGATCTACGACAGCTTCACCATCACCGTGCTGGTGCAGCTCGAGGATCTCGGGTTCTGCGGGAAGGGGCAGGGCGGGCGGTTCGTCTCGGACGGCAATCTGATCTCGGGGGTTGGCAAGCTGCCGTTCAACACGGATGGCGGCGGGCTGTGCAACAACCACCCGGCCAATCGCGGCGGCATCACCAAGGTGATCGAGGCGGTGCGCCAGCTGCGGGGCGAGGCGCATCCGGCGGTGCAGGTGAAGAACTGCGACCTCGCGCTCGCGCATGGCACGGGCGGCCTGCTCGGCACCCGCCACGGCAGCGGCACCCTTATCCTCGAGCGGGAGTGACCCCGATGAGCAGCATTCAACGCAAGATCCCCGCCCCGACGCCGACGCCGGAGACCGAGGCCTTCTGGGCCGGCATGAAGGAAGGCCGGTTCCAGCTGCGCCGCTGCGCCGCCTGCGGCGAGGCGCATTGGTATCCGCGCGCCATCTGCCCGCATTGCATGAGCGACCAGACCGAGTGGGTGGCGAGTTCCGGCGAAGGGGTGATCTACTCCTACAGCGTCATGCGCCGCGCCGCCGAGCCCTACGCCATTGCCTATGTCACGCTGGCCGAGGGGGTGACGATGCTGACCAATCTCGTTGCCTGCGATTTCGACACGCTGGCGATCGGGCAGCGGGTGAAGCTGGTGGCGATGCCGACGGAAGGCGGGCCGCCCGTGCCCTGCTTCACCCCCGCCTAGGCACCGGCGGCCTCCGGCGCAGGTTCGTCCGACCCGATGCGTCCATCAGGCCGGCGGCGCGCCGGGGGGGCGGGCGGCGAGGGCGCGTTCCTCGG
>JAGXAV010000591.1 GCA_018971455.1 Rhodospirillales bacterium | reverse complement strand
TGCCCGCGCCATCCCCGCGCATCCGCCTGCTGGCCGCGCATCGCCGCCAGCGCCGGCAGCACGGTGTTGATCATGCCGTCGAGATTGACGGCGAAGATGGCGCGGGTCTGCGCGGCACTCTCGGCCGCGTCCGCCGTGCCGGCCGAGATGCCGGCATTGGCGATGACGAGGTCGAGCCGCCCGGCCCCGCCGATCCAGGCCGCCATGGCGGCGGCGTCGCGCACGTCGCGCAAGACCGCGTGCACGGTGGCGCCGCGCGCGCGGCAGGCCGTGGCGGCGGCCGCAAGCCGTGCCGCGTCGCGCCCGCCCAGATGCAGCGTGACGCCGGGCGCGGCGCAGGCCTCCGCCAGGGCGCGGCCGAGCCCGGAGGAGGCGCCGGTGATCAGGACGGAGTCATAACGGGCCATCTTTGGATAATGCGGCGGCGCTGATAGATAGGAAACCGATTCGCGAAGGACCGAACGATGGCCGCCGCCCTCTCATCCATGACCGGCTTCGCCCGCAGCGAGGGCAATGCGGACGGCATGGCCTGGGCGTGGGAGCTGCGCAGCGTCAATGGCCGCGGGCTGGAACTCCGCTTTCGCCTGCCGCCGGGGCTGGACGGGCTGGAACCGGCCCTGCGCGAGGCCGCCGGCAAGCGCCTCAAGCGCGGCAACGTGACCGCCAATCTCACCGTCCGGCGCGACGAGGCGCCCCGCATGGCGCCCGACCCGGCCGCGCTGGACCAGGTTCTCGCGCTCGCGCTGGCGCTTGCCCAGCGCATTCCCGGTGCCGAGCCGCCGCGCGCGGAGGCGCTGCTGGCGCTGCCCGGCGTGCTGCGCCCGGCCGCGGCCGAGCAGAGCGAGGCGGCCCAGGCCGGCCAATCCGCCGCCGTCGCGGCCGGCTTTGCCGAGGCGCTGGCCGCCCTGGTCGCCGCGCGCGAGGGCGAGGGGGCGCGGCTGCTGGCCACGCTCGGCCTGCAGATCGACGAGATCGCGGCCCTCTGCGCCCGCGCCGGCGCCGAGGCGGCCGACCAGCCCGCCGCCCAGCGCGCCCGCATGCTGGAGAGCGTGCGCGCCCTGATCGGCGAACTGCCCGCCCTGCCGGAGGAGCGCATCGCCCAGGAGGTCGCCCTGCTCGCGGCCAAATCGGACGTGCGCGAGGAGCTTGACCGGCTGGACGCCCATCTGCACTCCGCCCGCGCGCTGCTCGCCGAGGCGGCGGCGATCGGCCGGCGCTTCGATTTCCTGGTGCAGGAATTCAACCGCGAGGCCAACACGCTGTGCAGCAAATCGGCCTCCGTCGCGCTGACCGCGACCGGGCTCGCGCTGAAGGCGGCCATCGAGCAGTTGCGCGAGCAGGTGCAGAACATCGAATGACGCTGTCCCGCCGCGGCCTGTGCCTGGTGCTTGCGGCACCCTCCGGGGCCGGCAAGACATCGATCACCCGCGCCCTGCTGGCGCTCGAGCCCGATTTGCAGCTGTCGATCAGCGCCACCACGCGCGCGCCCCGGCCGGGCGAGCAGGATGGCGTGCATTATCATTTCGTCACCCAGGATTTTTTCGACGCCATGGCGGCGGCCGGCGAGCTGCTGGAATTCGCCGGCGTCTTCGGCCGCAGCTACGGCACGCCCCGCGCGCCGGTGGAGGCGGCGCTGGCCGCCGGGCGCGATGTCGTGTTCGACATCGATTGGCAGGGCTGCCGGCAGCTGCGCGCCGCCATGCCGCGCGACGTGGTGGGGCTGTTCATCCTGCCGCCCTCGCTCGCCGCCCTCGATGCGCGCCTGCGCGCCCGCGGCGGCGACAGCGAGGCGGAGGTGGCGCGCCGCATGGCCCAGGCGCGCGCGGAAATGTCCCATGCCGGCGAGTTCGAGCACGTGCTGATCAACGAGGATCTCGCCGCCGCGGTGGCGCAGACCCGCGCCGTGCTGCACGCCGCGCGGCTCGCCACCGGGCGGCTGAC
>JAGXAV010000590.1 GCA_018971455.1 Rhodospirillales bacterium | reverse complement strand
GCCTTGTTGGCGGTGACGACCGGCTTGCCGGCAGCCAGCGCCGCCTCCACCAGGGCGCGGGCCGGGCCCTCGGCGCCGCCGATCACCTCGACGACGACGTCGATCGCCGCGTCGGCGGCGAGTTCCCCCGGGTCGTCGTACCAGCGCCGCCCGGCGAGCGGGATGCCGCGGTCGCGCCCGCGGTCGCGCGCGGAGATGGCGGTCACCGCGATCGGCCGGCCGGCGCGGGCGGCGACGATGTCGGCGTTCTGCCGCAGCAGGGTAAGCACGCCGGCGCCGACCGTGCCGAGGCCGGCGACGCCGATGGAAAGGGGACGCATCAGCTGGTCGCTCCCTGCAGGACGGTCTCGGCGGGCGGGGCATTGTCGGTGGCGAGGAAGGTGCGGATGTTGCGCAGCGCCTGGCGCAGCCGGTGATTGTTCTCGACCAGCGCGATGCGCACATGGCCGTCGCCATGCTCGCCGAAGCCGATGCCAGGGGCGACGGCGACCTTGGCGCGGGCGAGCAGCAGCTTGCTGAAGGCGACGCTGCCCATATGGGCGAAGCGCGGCGGGATCGGCGCCCAGGCGAACATCGAGCCGTCCGGCATCGGCATGTCCCAGCCGGCGGCGCGCAGCCCGGGCACCAGCACGTCGCGGCGCTCGCGGTAGAGATCGCGCATGGCCTGCACGCAGTCCTGCGGGCCGGTCAGCGCCGCGGTGGCGGCGACCTGGATGGGGGTGAAGGCGCCGTAGTCGAGATAGGATTTCATCCGCGTCAGCGCGGTGATCAGATGCGGGTTGCCGGCCGCGAAGCCCATGCGCCAGCCGGGCATGGAATAGGTCTTGGACAGGCTGGTGAACTCGACGGCGATGTCCTTCGCGCCATCGACCTGCAGGATCGAGGGCGGCGGCTCGTTGCCGAAATAGATCTCGGCATAGGCGAGGTCGGACATCACCCAGATCTCGTGCGTGCGGCAGAAGGCGACGATCTTCCGGTAGAAATTGAGATCGGCGAGATAGGCCGTCGGGTTGGACGGGAAATTGACGATCAGCGCGGTCGGCTTGGGCACCGAGTGCCGCACCGCCCGGTCGAGGGCGGCCAGCATGTCGTCATCGGGCGTCGCCGGCACGCTGCGCACCGAGGCGCCGGCGATGATGAAGCCGAACTGGTGGATCGGGTAGGAGGGATTGGGCACCAGGATGGTGTCGCCCGGGCTCGTGATGGCGGCGGCGAGGTTGGCCAGCCCTTCCTTGGAACCGAGGGTCGCGATGACCTCGCTCTCGGGGTCGAGCTTCACGCCGAAGCGATTGCCGTAATAGGTCGCCAGCGCCCGGCGCAGGCCAGGGATGCCCCTGGAGGTGGAGTAGCGGTGGGTGCGCGGATCCTGCACGGCCTCGACCAGCTTGGCGACGATGTGCGGCGGCGTCGGGCTGTCCGGGTTGCCCATGCCGAGGTCGATGATGTCCTCGCCCGCGCTGCGGGCCGCCGCCTTGGCCTTGTTGACCTCGGCGAAGACGTAGGGCGGCAGGCGGCGGATGCGGTGGAATTCTTCGGGCATGGCGTGGATCCGGGTCAGCGCGGGGGATGGAAGCGGGAGGGCGGCGCAGAGAGGCCCTTATCCGGCGGGTTTTGCAAGCCCGCCATGGCCCTCGGCCTCGGCGGTGACGTGCAGCAGACGGTCGGGCAGGCCGCCGACGCGCAGCGCGCCGGCGATCGCCTCGGCGCGCTGCCAGGCCAGCGCAAGGGCCGCCGCCTGGATGGCGGGGGCGGGTCCGCCGGCGTCGCCATAGCCGATCACCCATACCAGGGCGTGGCCGGGGTGGCGCGCAAGCGCCTGGAGGGCGGCGCGGGCGGATGCGGACAGCTCCGCCGAGCCCGGCGCAAAGGCGACCGGCACCGGCGCGCCGGGGGCCGGCATCGGCGCGGGCGGCGGCGGGGGCGCCACCGGCGGGACCGTCGG
>JAGXAV010000589.1 GCA_018971455.1 Rhodospirillales bacterium | reverse complement strand
CGGCTTTCGTTTCGGTCAGGGTGCCGCGCTGGTTGGGTTTCAGCAGCACGCAATTGGCCGCCCCGGCAGCGGCGGCCTGGCGCACGCGGGCGGCGTCGGTGACCAGGAAATCGTCGCCGACGATCTGCACGCAATCGCCGCATTCGCGGGTGAACGCGGCGAAGCCGGCGGCGTCGTCCTCGGCGAGCGGGTCCTCGATCGACACGATCGGGTAGGCGGCGATCCAGCCGGCGAGCATCCGGATCATGCCGTCGGTGTCGAGGTCGCGGTTTTCCAGGCCCAGGCGGTAATGGCCGGCGTGGCCGAATTCGGAGGCGGCGATGTCGAGCGCGATCGCGACCTGTTTCCCGGGCGTGAAGCCGGCGCGGTCGATGGCGCGGGTCAGGGTTTCCAGCGCCTGCTCGTTGGCGGCGAAGGCGGGCCACCAGCCGCCTTCGTCGGCCACGCCGGCGCGCTGGCCGGCTTCCTCCATCAGCGCGCCGGCGGCGCGATAGACCTCGGCGGTCCAGTCCAGGGCCTGGGCGAAGGAGGTGGCCTCGGGGCAGACGACCAGGAAATCCTGGATATCGACGCGCCGGCCGGCATGGGCCCCGCCGCCGAAGATCTGGATCTGCGGCAAGGGCAGCGTGGCGGCAGCCTTGCCGCCGAGATGGCGGAACAACGGCTCCCCGGCCGCGCCCGCGGCGGCGTGGGCGACGGCCAGGGAGATGGCGGTCAGCGCGTTCCCGCCGAGGCGCGACCGGGTCGGCGTGCCGTCGAGCGCGATCAGGGCGGCATCGACTGCCGCCTGATCGGCGGCGTCGCGCCCGACCAGGGCGGGGCCGATCTCGGCGTTCAGGCGTTCCAGCGCGTGCGTCACGTCGAAGCCGCCGAAAGCCTGGCCGCCGTCGCGCAGATCGAGCGCCTCGCCCGAGCCGGTGGAGGCGCCGGCCGGCGCCATGCCGCGGCCGACGGAGCCGCCTTCCAGCAGGACATCGGCCTCCAGGGTGGGCCGGCCGCGGCTGTCCCAGACGCGGCGGCCATGGACGAAGGCGATCGCGGTATCGGTCATGCGGTCCTCATACGGGTCGGGAAAGCTCGGCCTCCCAGGCGGCGCGGACAGCGCCGAGCCGGGAGGGCGGATCGGCCAGCAGGGCGCGCGCCACCCGGCGCACCCGGTCCTTGTCGGCTGCCTCGGTGATGTATTCCACTGGCGACTTGCCATCCACCCGGGCCAGGAACAGCCCGGGCAGCAGCCGCGCCGCCCGCGCCTCCAGCGCCTCCGGCGCCTCCCAGGCGATGTGCGCGCGATAGGCATCTTCCAGCGCGCCGAAGCAGGCGAGGAAGCCCGCCCGGGCGCGCGGCGTCCAGAGGCATTTCAACAGCAGGTGATTGAGGCAGAAGGCGAGATCGAAGGCCGGGTCGCCCCACCAGGCGCATTCCGCGTCGAGGAACACGGGACCGCGCGGCCCGACGAGGATGTTCTTTGGGCTGACATCGCCATGCACCAACGCCCGCTTCGTGCCCGCCGTGACCTCGGCCAGCGCCGTCAGCGCCGCCGCGCGGTCGGGGTGGGCGCGCGCGGTCGCCAGCAGATAGGGTTCCAGCCGGATCGCGTGGAAGATCGCATCGGTCGGGAATGCCGAAGCGGTCGTCGGGTCGGCGGCCGAGGCGGCGTGGATCGCGCCCAAGACGGCGCCGACGCGGGCGGCGAAGCCGGGATCGGCCGCGCCGTCGCGCAGCCGGTCCTTCCACAACGGATGCCGGACGGGATCGAGATAGGCCATCGCCAGCGCACCGCTTTCGCCGTCCTGGCCGAGCAACGCCGGCGCGGCGCCGGGCGAGGCCGCGTCGGCGCGCGCCATCCAGCGCGCCTCGTACAGATTGCGTTCGGTCGGCGCGCGCCACTCGGCGGCAACCTTCAGCTTCGCCAGCGCCCGCTTCACGCAGACCGGGCCGGAGC
>JAGXAV010000041.1 GCA_018971455.1 Rhodospirillales bacterium | reverse complement strand
CATCGCGGCATGTTCACCTCGGTCGCCGCCGACCGGCCGGACGCCGCATTGACCACGCCCAGCACCGCGCCCACGGGCACGCCGGCGGCCGCCACCAGCCGCATCGCCTCGCCGGCGGCCACCAGATGGGCCGCCACCAGCAGGTTGTTGGCAAGCTTGGCGACCTGCCCCGCCCCCACCGCGCCCACATGGATGATGCGGCTCGCCAGCACCTCCAGCACGAAGCGCACCCGCGCGAGGTCGGCCTCCGCGCCCCCCACCATCATGGTCAGCCCGCCACTCGCGGCACCCGCCGGCCCGCCGGAGACCGGCGCATCGAGGAAGCCGCGCCCGCTCGCCGCCACCTCGGCCGCCAGCGCCCGGGTCTGGCCGACATCGAGCGTCGAGGTATCGACCAGCACCGCCCCCGGCGCGGCGCCGGCCACAAAAGCGGCAACCGCCGCGGCCACCGCCGCGCCATGCGGCAGCGACAGCACCACGACGTCGCAATCCCGCATGGCGGCGGCCAGTGTCTCGACCGCGCCCGGCCCCATGGCGGTCCGCGCATCCGGCGAAAGGTCGAAGCAGCGCGGCGCCAACCCTGCCTCGGCCAGGCGCCGCGCCATGCCGGCCCCCATCCGCCCCAGACCCACCATTGCGACCCGATTCACCGCGCGCCTCCAAAACCCGTCCAGCGCCGACGATGGCAGCCAAAGCCCTGGCGAACAAGCAAGCACCCCGCCGGCCGCCGCCCTTCCCTTCGGCGGCCTCGCAAGCTATCAGCGAGGCGAATGAGCAAGCTTCTCGCGCGCGCCCTGCCGTCCCACCGATTGGCGATTCTGCGCCAGTTCCTGCGTTTCGGAACCGTGGGCTTCGCCGGATTCCTGGTCGATACCGGGGTGGTCTACGGCCTGCGCGCCTGGCTCGGCCTCTACATCGCGGGGCTTGCGTCGTTCGTCGTCGCCGCCACCACCACCTGGGCGCTGAACCGCATCTGGACGTTCCGCGGGCTGGGCGGCGGCTCGCTGCTTCGCCAGTGGGCGCGTTTCATGGGCGCCAACACGCTCGGCTTCGTGCTCAACCGCGGCGCCTATTTCCTGCTCGTCACCATCAGCCCGCTCTGCGTGCGCTACCCCATCCTGGCCATCCTGGCCGGGGTCGCGGCCGGCATGATGGTCAATTTCCACCTCTCCCGCCGGCTCGTTTTCCGATGAGATCCCCATGACCGCTCCGCGCATCGCCGTGCTGCTGCCGTGCTGGAACGAGGCCGTCGCCATCGGGCGCGTGGTGGCGGATTTCCGCGCTGCCCTGCCCGAGGCGGTCGTCTACGTCATCGACAACAACTCGACCGACGGCACGCGCGACATCGCGCGGGCGGCGGGCGCGCAGGTGCGCCGCGAAATGCTGCAGGGCAAGGGTCACGTCATCCGCCGCGCCTTCGCCGATATCGAGGCCGATATCTACGTGCTGGCCGATGGCGACGACACCTACGACGCCGCCACCGCGCCGGAGATGGTCCGCCTGCTCTGCGAGGAACGGCTCGACATGGTGACCGGCCAGCGCGTCACCGACATCGCCGCCGCCTATCGCCCCGGCCACCGGCTGGGCAATCGCGTCCTGACCGGCATGGTGGCCGCGATCTTCGGCAACCGCATCTCGGACATGCTCTCCGGCTACCGCGTGTTCAGCCGCCGCTTCGTCAAATCCTTCCCCGCCCTCGCCGCCGGCTTCGAGACCGAGACCGAGTTCACCGTGCACGCGCTGGAACTGAAGATGCCGGTGGGCGAGGTGAAGACCGCCTATCGCGACCGTCCGGCGGGCTCCGCCTCGAAACTGCGCACCTACCGCGACGGCATGCGCATCCTGCACACCATCGTGGTGCTGGTGAAGGAGGAGCGGCCGCTGCAATTCTTCAGCCTCGCCGCCCTGGTGCTGCTGCTGGCGGCGCTGGCGCTCGGCCTGCCGGTGGTGTTCGAATATCTGCGCAGCGGGCTGGTGCCGCGCCTGCCCACCGCCCTGCTCGCCACCGGGCTGGTGCTGATCAGCTTCCTCTCGCAGGCGGTCGGGCTGATTCTCGATTCCGTGTCGCGCGGGCGCAAGGAGCTCAAGCGCCTCGCCTACCTGGCCATTCCCGCCCTCGACACCACCCCATGAGGCCTGCCGCCGCGCGCGGTGGCGCCACCGGGGCCGCGGTGGCGGTGGCGGGCGTGATGACCTTCATCAATCTCTACGCGCCGCAGGCCATCCTGCCGGCCCTGGCGACGAGCTTTCATGTGCCGGTCGGGCGAACCAGCCTCACCGTCACCGCTCCGCTGCTTGCCGTCGCCCTGGTCGCGCCCTTCGTCGGCACCATTTCGGATCGGCTGGGCCGCAAGCGGCTGATTGTCGCCGCCGGGCTCGGCCTCGTCGTGCCGACGCTGCTGGTGGCCGCCAGCACCAGCCTGGGCGCCATGATCCTCTGGCGCTTCGTCCAGGGGCTGCTGCTGCCCTTCATCTTCGCCGTCACCGTCGCCTATATCGGCGATGAGAGCAGCGGCGGGCAGACCATCCGCATCGCCGGGCTGTATTCCACCGGCGCCATCCTCGGCGGCTTCCTCGGCCGCTTCGTCGCCGGCATCGCCGCGGATTTCGGCGGCTGGCGCATGGCCTTCGTGGCCATCGCGGCCGCCACCCTGGCCGGCGGCGCCCATGTCGCGGCCTTCCTGCCGCCGGAGCGCAATTTCCGCCCGGTCACCGGCGGCCTGCGCTCGACGCTGGCGACCTATGGCGAGCACCTTGCCAATCCGCGCCTGCTCGCCACCTGCGTGATCGGGTTCGGCATGCTGTTCTGCATGGTGGCCACCTTCACCTACGTCAATTTCTATCTCGCGGCACCGCCCTTCAGCCTGTCGCCGGCGGCGCTGGGCATGGTGTTCACGGTCTATCTGCTCGGCCTGGCCACCACCTCGCTGGCCACCAGCCTGGCCGCGCGCATCGGCCGGCGCCCCACGCTTGCGGCGGTGATCGTCCTGGCCGGGGCCGGATTGCTGCTGACGCTGTCGCCGCGCGTGGCGATCGTGATCGCGGGCCTGGCCCTCGTCGCCGGCGGCATGTTCGTGGTGCAGGCCCTCAGCCTCGGCTTCATCGGTGCGGCCGTGGCGCGGGCCAAATCGACGGCCGTCGGCCTCTACGTCACCACCGATTATGTCGGCGGCGCGCTGGGCGGCATCATGCCGGCGGCCTTCTGGCGCCAGCTGGGCTGGCCCGGGGTGGTGGCGCTGCTGATCGCCCTGATGGCCCTGATGCTGGCCGCCGGAATGGTGTTCTGGCGCGACACCCCGGCCCGCCCGGCCTGATCCGGCGCGATTTTCAGGCTTTCTTTACCGGCCGGGGCGATGATGGCCGGGCGCAAAATGCCGCGCTGCCGTCCTGCCCTGCGGCGGGTGCCCAAAAAAGGTCCCCCGCGCCGGCGCCCGCCGGACCCCGCCGATTTGCCCAGCCCCACGCCGCGCGCCCTTCTTGACCTTCGTGAGCAGGCCGCCTGGTGGGGGCTGCGGGCCGCCTGGGCGATGGCGGCCCTGCTCGCCGCCTGGCCCGCGGCGCCGGCGGCGCCGGGCGTGATCGGCGCCGCCGTCGCCAGCCTCGCCTGGCGCGCCGAACGGCCCGCCCGCCTCGCCCGCCACCTCCTGGCGCTGACGCTGATGGGCGAGGCGGTGCTGCTCGGCCGATGCGCCCCCGGCGGGGCGCTGCCGCTCGGCCTTCTCGTCCTGGCCGGCCTCACCGCCTTCGCCGACCGCGCCGTCCTGCTCAGCGCGCTGCTGCCGGCGGCGCTGGCCTTGCCGGCCCTGCCGACGCTGGCGCTGCTGGCGCAGGCCGGCGTGTCGGCCCTGCTGATTCGCGAATTGCGGCATCTGGCCGCCTCGGCCGGCGGGGGCCGGGGCCACCGACCCGCCATCACGCTGCGGGTGCTGCGCGCCCGTTAGTTATGCGGGATTATTATCATCGGCGAGAACCATTTCGCCGGCGGGCAGCCAGCCCCAGGCCTTGCACAGTGCAAACAGCCGCCGCCCCTGCATGCTGAGCCCCATCATTCCCACCATGCTGGCGGTGCCGATGATGGTGCGGGCGGCCATTGCGCGCTCAAGCGTGAGCATCCGCGCCAGCCACAAATAAAGGGCCGCCTTGAGCAGGAAATAGGCAACCCACACCAGCGTCAGAAGCTGGAAGAACCGGCGGATGTCGGGCCGCGGGGCAAAGGCCTCGGGTTCCGCCCGCTCGGCGATTTCCTGCAGCAGCGGTCGCGCGCCGCGCATGCTGAGGGCGAAGACGGCCGCGGTGGCGATATTGGTGATCACGGCTTCGTATTTCAGCATGAACGGCGTCCTGGCGTAGAGATCGACCGCGCCGAACACCAGCGTCATCCCGGCGGCGAGCAGCCAGATGCGATCGAATCCGGCGCGCATCAGATGCCGGCGGACGGCGTCGGCGATGACGAAGATCATGGTGCCGGCGATGGCGATCTTGAGGCCAAGCGTCAGGTCGAGTCCCCAGAACACCAGCAGGGGACCGAGCTCGAAGACCAGGGTCACGGCCAGTTGCAGATCAGCCGACATGCGGACATCCCGAGGCGCGGTTGCAGAATTGCGGATCCGCCTTCACTTTACCGGCTGCAATCCATCCCCACCATAGGGTGGCAGCCCAAGGGATATTTCCATGAACGCACCGTTCGACGTGGCCGTGCCGGCCCCTGACCTCATGCCCGGGCGCTTCGCCGTCGGCCAGCCGGTCTCGCGCAAGGAGGACCCCGTGCTGCTGCGCGGCGAGGGCCGCTACACCGATGACCTCAATCTGCCGGGCCAGGCCTATGCGGTGATGGTGCGCAGCCGGGTAGCCCATGGCACACTGACCGGCCTCGATGCCGATGCCGCGCGCGCCATGCCGGGGGTCCTGGCGATCTACACGGCCGCCGACCTCAAGGCGGCCGGGGTGAAGGCGATGGCGGCGAATGTCACCGGCCAGAATCATGACGGCCGGCCGATCCCCAAGCCCGCGCAATGGGCGCTGGCCGAGGGGCGCGTGCGCTATGTCGGCGACCCGATCGCCGTCGTCATCGCCGAGACGGCGAAGCAGGCCAAGGACGCGGCCGAGGCGGTGTTCGCCGAGATCGAGCCCCTGCCCGCGGTGACCGAGCCCGCGGAGGCGGCGGCGGCCGGCGCGCCGGTGCTGCACGACGTGGCGCCGGACAATGTCGTGCTCGACTGGAAATTCGGCAACGCCGAGCTGGTCGATGCGGCGTTCGCGCGGGCGGCGCATGTGACCACGCTGCGCATCCGCAACAGCCGCGTCGTCGTCTGCGCCATGGAGCCGCGCTCGGCGATTGCCGAAATCGATCCGGATGGCCGCTATGTGCTGCGCGTCGGCTGCCAGGGGGTGTTCGGGCTGCGCGGCGCGGTGGCCGCCGTGATGGGGGTGGAGACGGCGAAGGTGCGGGTGCTGACCAGCAATGTCGGCGGGTCCTTCGGCATGAAGGCGTCCTGCTATCCGGAATATGTCTGCGCCCTGCATGCCGCGCGGGCACTCGGGCGCCCGGTGAAATGGACCGATGAGCGCAGCGAGAGTTTCCTCTCGGACAGTCACGGCCGCGACCATGACCACAACATCGCCCTGGCGCTCGATGCGCAGGGACACTTCCTCGCCCTGCGCGTGACCGGCTTCGGCAATGTCGGCGCGTATCTGTCGAACTCGACGACGCTGCCGCCGACCATGAACATCGTCAAGAACATCATCGGCGTCTATCGCACGCCGGCGATTCATGCCGCCGTGCGCTGCATGTTCACCAACACCACCCCGGTCGGCGCCTATCGCGGCGCGGGACGCCCGGAGGGCAATTACTACATGGAGCGGCTGGTCGACACGGCGGCGCGCGAGATGGGCATCGACCGTGTCGAGCTGCGCCGGCGCAACCAGATCGGCCCGGACATGATGCCCTACACCGCGCCCTCGACCATGGAATATGACAGCGGCGATTTTCCCGCCATTCTCGACGAGGCGCTGGCCGCGGCCGACGTGGCGGGTTACGCGGCCCGGCGCGCGGCGAGCACGGCCGCGGGCAGGCTGCGCGGCCTGGGCATCGGCCAGTATCTCGAAGTGACCGCGCCGGCCAGCGCGGAGATGGGCGGCATCCGCTTCGAGGAGGACGGCACGGTGACGATCATCACCGGCACGCTGGATTACGGCCAGGGCCATGCCTCGCCGTTTGCCCAGGTGCTGGTCGATCAGCTCGGCGTGCCGTTCGAGAAGATCAATCTGCTGCAGGGCGATTCGGACCAGTTGATCGCCGGCGGCGGCACTGGCGGCTCGCGCTCGATCATGCAGAGCGGCAACGCCATCGTCGAGGCCTCGCGCGATGTCGTCGAGAAGGGCCGGCGCATCGCCGCGCACGTGCTGGAGGCGGCGGTGTCGGACATCGAGTTCGCGCGCGGGCGTTTCGCCATCGCCGGCACCGATCGCGGCATCGGCATCATGGAGCTGGCCGGGAAGCTGCGCGGCGGCATCGATCTGCCGGCGGACGTGCCCGCGAGCCTCGATGCCAGCCTGGTCTTCAAGGGCGCGCCGAGTGCCTTCCCCAATGGCTGCCATATCTGCGAGGTCGAGATCGACCCAGAGACGGGCGAAACCGCGGTGGTGAAATACAGCATGGTCAATGATTTCGGCGTGCTGGTGAATCCGCTGATGGTGGCCGGCCAGGCACATGGCGGCATCGTCCAGGGCATCGGCCAGGCGCTGTGCGAGGCGGTGGCCTATGACGAGGACGGCCAGCTCCAGTCGGGCAGCTACATGGACTACGCCCTGCCGCGCGCCGACCAGGCACCGATGTTCGACTTCAAGAGCCACCCGGTGCCGGCGCGCACCAACGGCCTCGGCGCGAAGGGGTGCGGCGAGGCGGGCTGCGCGGGCTCGCTGCCGGCGGTGATGAATGCCGTGGTCGATGCGCTGGCCCCGCTCGGCATCACCCATGTGGACATGCCGGCGACGCCGCAAAAGCTGTGGGCGATGATCCAGGCGGCCAGGGCCTGACGCGAAACGCCTTGCGGGCAGGTTAAACAACCTCCATCCCCGCCCCGCCCCGGCTTGCGCCATCGGGCGATTGCGCTATTCCAGGGCGGCGGGAATCGGCGGGGAGCAAGGCGTTGGCGCTGATCGAGATCGACGGGCTGACCAAGCGGTTCGGCCATTTCACCGCCGTGGACAACGTGTCCTTCGCGGTGGAGCGCGGCGAGGTGCTGGGGTTTCTCGGGCCCAACGGCGCAGGCAAGTCGACCACGATGCGCATGCTCTCGGGCTTCATGACGCCGAGCGCCGGACGGGCGCGAATCTGCGGCCATGACGTGCAGGAAGCGCCGATCGCCGCGCGCCGCTCGCTCGGCTTCCTGCCCGAGGGTGCCCCCACCTATCCCGAAATGACGGTGCTGGGCTTCCTGCGTTTCGTTGCGGCGGTGCGCGGCTATCATGGCGGCGAGGCGGCCGACCGGGTGGCCCACGCGCTCAGCCTGACGACGCTGGACGGCGTGCGCCTGCAACCGGTGGAGACGCTGTCCAAGGGGTTCAAGCGGCGCGTCGGTCTGGCCAGCGCGCTGCTGCACGATCCGCCGGTCCTGGTGCTCGACGAGCCGACCGACGGGCTCGACCCCAACCAGAAGCATGAGGTGCGCACGCTGATCGCGCGCATGGCGCCGCAGAAGGCCATCATCATCAGCACGCATATTCTCGAAGAGGTGGACGCCGTGTGCACGCGCGCCATCGTCATCGCGCGCGGCAGGATCGTCGCCGACGCGACGCCGAAGGCACTTGCGGCCATGCACCCGAGCGGCCGGCTGGACGACGTGTTCCGCGAGATCACCCAGAAGCCCGCCACCGCCGAGGCCGCCTGACATGCGCAATACGCTGATCGTCGCCCGGCGCGAGCTGGGCGCCTATTTCGCCACCCCGGTCGCGGTCGTGTTCATCGTCATCTTCCTGGCGCTGCAGGGCGTGCTGACCTTCAACCTCGGCAATTTCTTCGCCCGCAACCAGGCCGACCTGCAACCCTTCTTCAACTTCATCCCCTGGGTGCTGCTGCTGCTGGTGCCGGCGATCACCATGCGCCTGTGGGCCGAGGAGCGGCGGCTCGGCACCATCGAGCTGCTGCTTACCCTGCCGATCACCCAGACGCAGGCGGTGCTGGGAAAATTCCTCGCCGCCTGGGTCTTCTGCGCGATCGCCCTGCTGCTGACCTTCCCTTTCGTCGTCACGGTGAACTACCTGGGCGCGCCCGATAATGGGGTGATCGCCGCCGGCTATCTCGGCGCGCTGCTGGTGGCCGGCAGCTTTCTCGCGGTCGGCTCGGCGGTGTCGGCGGCGACCAAGAACCAGGTGATCGCCTTCGTGGTGGCGGTGGCCGTGTGCTTCCTGTTCGCGGTGGCAGCCTACCCGCTGGTGACCGACTTCCTGGCCAAGAACGCGCCGGTGATGGCGGCGGTGGCGCGGCGGCTTTCTATCACCGCCCGCTTCGACAGTTTCAGCCGCGGCATCCTGTCGTTGCGCGACGGTATCTTCTTCGCCTCCTTCATCGGCTTCTGGCTGTTCGTTTCCATCCTCGTCGTCGATCAGAAGAAGGCGGACTGAGCCATGCGCCGCATCTGGTCCTCGTTCATCGCCGCCATCGCCGTCGCCGCCATCCTCATCGGCGTCAACATGCTGGCCGACAACCGGCTGGCGGGCGTGCACCTCGATGTCACGCAGCAGCACCTCTACACGCTCTCGGCCGGCACCCGCACCGTGCTGGGCGGGCTGAAGGAGCCGGTGACGCTCCGGCTGTACTATTCGCGCACGCTCGGCAGCCGCATCCCCTCCTACGGGGCCTATGCCGATCATGTGCGCGAGATGCTCGGCCAGTACGCCGCGCTGTCGCACGGCATGGTGCGGCTGCAATATTTCGACCCGGAGCCGTTCAGCGCCACCGAGGATCAGGCCCTGGGCTACGGGCTGCAGGGCGTGCCGATCGATCAGACGGGCGAGCAGGTCTATTTCGGGCTGGCCGGCACCAACCTGCTCGACGGGGAGCGCACGATCGCCTTCTTCCAGCCCGGGCGCGAACGCTTCCTGGAATATGATCTCACCCGGCTGGTCTACGAGCTGTCCAACCCCACACGCCCCGTGCTGGGGGTGATGTCGTCCCTGCCGCTCGAGGGCAACATGCAGATGATGATGCGCGGCCAGCCCGGCGGCGGGCCGTGGGTCTCCATGCTGCAATTGCGCCAGAGCTTCTCCGTGCAGGATGTGCCGCTCGATGCGCAGGCGATCGACCCGAAGGTGCAGGTGCTGCTGGTGGCGCAGGCGCAGGGCCTGTCGGACACCACGCTCTATGCCATCGACCAGTTCGTCATGCGCGGGGGGCGACTGATGGTGATGGTCGATCCGCACAGCGAGGCGGCGGCGGCCACGCCGGGGCCGGGCGGGGCGCCGCCCGCGAACACGGCGAGCGATCTGCACAAGCTCTTCGACGCCTGGGGCATCCAGTACGATCCGGGCAAGGTGGTGGGCGATCTCACCGGCGCCTGGCGCGTGCAGGCGAGCCCGGATGATCGCGTCCAGGCGGTGGATTACGTCGCCTGGTTCAATATCCGCGACGGTATCGCCCATGACGATCCGGCCACCGCCGATCTGACGCAGATCACCGTCGCCTCGCCCGGCTTCATCGCGAAGAAGCCGGGGGCGCCCATCAGCTTCACGCCGCTGCTGAGCTCCAGCCCCGAATCGGCCCTGCTGCCGGTGAGCGAGGTGGGCGCCATGGCCGACCCGGCGAAGATCCTGGCCGGCTTCACGCCCGCGGGCGGGCCGCGGGTCATCGCCGCGCGCGTGCGGGGCGTGCTGCATTCGGCCTTCACCGGCCCGCCGCCGCTGCCCAAGGGCGTGAAGCCGGTGGCGGATCTGCCGGCCTACATCGCGCAGACGGCAAAGCCCGCCAACCTCGTCCTCGTCGCCGACAGCGATATTCTGGCCGACCGGTTCTGGGTGCGGGTGCAGAATTTCTTCGGCCAGCAGGACGCCACCC
>JAGXAV010000588.1 GCA_018971455.1 Rhodospirillales bacterium | reverse complement strand
CGGAAAAAGGAGCACACTGGCCCGATGGATCAACCCGCGCCGCCGGCCCGCCCGCCCTCCGCCCTGTCGCCGGGCCTGGATGTGCGCTCGGCCGCGGTGCTGCGCGAGATTGTCGAGCAGTATGTCGAGACCGGCGAGCCGGTCGGCAGCCGCACCCTCTCGCGCCGGCTGCCGGTGGCGCTGTCGCCGGCCACTATCCGCAATGTGATGGCCGACCTCACCGATGCCGGGCTGCTCTTCGCGCCGCACACCTCGGCCGGCCGCCTGCCGACCGATCTCGGCCTGCGCCTGTTCGTCGACGGGCTGCTGCAATTCGGCGAGCTGGGCGAGGAGGAGCGCGAGGCGATCAGCGGCGCGCTGGGCGCCTCCGGCCGCAGCCTGGAGGACACGCTGGTCGAGGCGTCGCGGCTGATCTCCGGCCTGTCGGCCGCCGCCGGCATGGTGCTGGCGCCGAAATCCGAAGGCCCGCTCAAGCATATCGAGTTCTTCCCGCTGGGGCCCGGCCGCGCCCTGGTGGTGCTGGTCGGTGCCGACGGGCAGGTCGAGAACCGGGTGATCGACACGCCCCCCGGCCTGCCGCCCTCGGCCCTCCAGCAGGCCGGCAACTACCTCAATGCCCGCCTCTCCGGCCGGCCGATCGAGGAGCTGCGGCGCATCGTCGCCGCCGAAATGGCCGCCGACCGCAGCCAGCTCGACGCGCTCTCCGCCCAGGTGGTGGAAGCCGGGCTCGCCACCTGGACCGGCGAGGGCCGCGGCGGCTCGCTGATCGTGCGCGGCCAGGCCCGCCTGCTCGCCGACGTCACCCAGATCGACCGGCTAGGCGCCATTCAGGCGCTGTTCGAACGGCTGGAGACGCAGGAGACCATGCTGCGCCTGCTCGAACTGGCCGAGCGCTCGGACGGCGTGCGCATCTTCATCGGCGCCGAGAGCGGGGTTTTCGAGACCTCCGGCGTGTCGATGGTCGTCGCCCCCGCCCGCAACGCCGCCAACCGCATCGTCGGCGCCATCGGCGTGATCGGCCCCTCGCGCATCAATTACGGCCGCATCATTCCGGTGGTGGACTACACCGCGCGCGTCATCGGCCAGCTGCTCGGCTGATCCACCAAACCCGGCGCCCCATGCTGGTCTGATATGGCGCGCAAACGGCTTGCAGCGGCGGCGCACGGCCACTAACTGATGGCGCCATGAGCACCGAAGAGCCCCCCCCGATGCCCACCCCGCCCCTGTCGGAGTTCGAGCCGGACGCCGTCGATCCGGTGCCGGAGGCCGGACCGCTGCCGAGCGCGGAGGCCGTCATGCAGGCCGCCTCGGCCCGCATCGCCACGCTGGAGGCCGAGCTCGCCGAGATGCGCGACCGCTGGATGCGCAGCGAGGCGGAGATGCAGAATGTCCGCCACCGCGCCCGCCGCGAGGCCGACGAGGCGCGGCAATTCGCCGTCCAGGGCTTCGCCCGCGACATCGCCGAGGCGGCCGAGAACCTGCGCCGCGGGCTCGACAGCCTGCCGCCGCCCGCCGCCGGCGAGAGCGAGATCATCGCCCGCCTGCGCGAGGGCTTCGCCGGCATCGAGCGCGGCTTCACCGCCGCGCTGGAACGCCACGGCGTGCGCTCCGAAGACCCTACCGGCGCGCCGTTCGACCCCAATCTGCACCAGGCGATGGCCGAGCAGGAAAGCATCGAGCACCCGCCCGGCACGGTGATCCAGGCCTGGACCCCGGCCTGGACGCTGCATGCCCGCCTGCTGCGCCCGGCGATGGTGGTGGTGGCCAAGGCGCCGACCGCCGAAATCGCCGCCCAGCGCCTCGACACCACCGCCTGAGCGGCCGCCCGCGCTGACCGCATTGCACAAAAAACGCGCAAGCCGGCCCTTGCCCCAGGCGGCCGCGCTGAATACATCGGGGACGTGACAACCGCGGGGACAGGGCCGGTGCTTCGGGCCGCCCGGATCCGC
>JAGXAV010000040.1 GCA_018971455.1 Rhodospirillales bacterium | reverse complement strand
CGGGACTTCATCCGCGCATACCAGTCGCGCGCCGCCGGGCTCAGGCTCCAATCGACATCGCCGAGGAAGTCGAGCACCGACAGATGGGCGGCCGCCGCGAAATCGGCCAGCGACATCGCACTCCCGGCCAGGTTCTTCCGCGTCTCGGCGAGCCAGCCGATATGCTGCAAATGCGCGCGCAAATTGGCGTAGCCGGCGCGCAACGCCCCGGCATCGGGCTGTCCCCGGCCGGAAATGCGTTTGAGGTATTTCTCGCCGATCAGCAGGTCCGTCACCTCGCGGGCGAACTTGCCGTCGAACCAGGCGACCAGCCGGCGCACCTCCACCCGCTCGCCGAGCGTCGTGCCGAGCAGCGCGATATCCGGATAGGCCTCTTCGAGATATTCGCAGATCACGCCTGAATCGGCGACCGCCAGCCCACCATCCTCGATGAAGCTCGGCACCGTGCCGGCGGGGTTGGTCTGCACATACTCCGCGCGCCCTTCCCACACCTTCTCCACGCGCAACTCGAACGGCAGGCGCTTCTCGGCCAGCACGAGACGGACCTTGCGCGAATAGGGGCAGAGCGGCAGGTGATATACGAGGCGCATCAGCGCCGCTTATGGCACCCGCGCAGCACTTCGCCAACCACCCGCCGGCGCGCCCGGCCTATGCGCGCAGCGCCGCCGCCTCCTCGCCCAGCGGCGCCTCCAGATATTTCACATATTCCTTCGGCACCACCTGCCAGAAATGCGGCAATGCGCGGTCCCAATCCTGCACCAGCATGCGCGCATACCGGCTCGCCGTCTCCGCGGCATGGCGCTCGACCAGGGCGCGCAGCACGCCCTCCCAATGCGCGGTCGCCACGCGCTGCCAGAGCAGCGTGTCGCGATTGAGCCGCAATTCGAACTGGCCTTCCGGGTCATAGACAAAGGCCATCCCGCCGGTGAACCCGGCGCCGAAATTGTCGCCCACGCTGCCCAGCACCACCACCGTGCCGCCGGTCATGTATTCGCACCCGTTGGAGCCACACCCCTCCACCACGGCGATCGCGCCGGAATTGCGTACGGCGAAACGCTCGCCCGCCTGCCCGGCCGCGAATAGCTCGCCCGAGGTCGCGCCATAGAGCACGGTATTGCCGATGATGGTGTTGTGCTGGCTCATCAGCGCGGAAGACGGCGCCGGCCGCACCACGATGGTGGCGCCGGACAGCCCCTTGCCGACATAGTCGTTGGCATCGCCGAACACCTCCAACTTCAGCCCCTGTACCCCGAAGGCGCCGAGCGACTGCCCCGCGGAGCCCCGCAGCCGCACCGTCAGGTGTCCCGGCTGCAGCGCCGTCATGCCGAAACGGCGCACGATGCGGCTGCTGATCTTCGTGCCGATGGCGCGGTGCGTGTTGCGGATGCCGTATTGCAACTGCATCTTCTCGCCCTGCTCGAACAGCGGCGCCGCATCGGCGATCATCTGCGCGTCCAGCGTCTCTGGCACCTCGTTGCGTCCCTGCAAGGTGCAGTAGCGCGCATAGGGTCCCGGATCGGCCTGCACCAGCAGCGGATTGAGGTCGAGATCGTCGAGGTATTCCGACCCGCGGCTGACCTGGTGCAGCAGATCGGTCCGCCCGATCACCTCGGCCAGCGTGCGCACCCCGAGGCCCGCCAGGATGTGGCGCACATCCTCGGCAATGAAGCTGAACAGGTTGATCACCTTCTCCGGCGTGCCCTCGAACTTGGCGCGCAGCTTCTCGTCCTGCGTGCACACCCCCACCGGGCAGGTGTTGGAATGGCACTGACGCACCATGATGCAGCCCATCGCCACCAGCGAGGCGGTGCCGATGCCGAATTCCTCCGCCCCCAGCATCGCCGCGATCACCACGTCGCGCCCGGTCTTCAACCCGCCATCGGTGCGCAGCTTCACCTTGTGGCGCAGCCGGTTCAGCATCAGCACCTGATGCGCCTCCGACAGCCCCATCTCCCACGGCAGCCCAGCATATTTCACCGAGGTCTGCGGGCTCGCCCCTGTGCCGCCGGAATGGCCCGAGATCAGGATCGCGTCGGCCTTGGCCTTGGCGACACCCGCCGCGATCGTGCCGATGCCGCTGCGCGCCACCAGCTTCACGCACACCGTCGCCTCGGGGTTGATCTGCTTGAGATCGTAGATCAGCTGGGCGAGATCCTCGATCGAATAGATATCGTGATGCGGCGGCGGGCTGATCAGCATCACCCCGGGCGTCGAATGGCGCAGCTTGGCGATCAGCCCGGTCACCTTGAAGCCGGGCAGCTGCCCGCCCTCGCCAGGCTTGGCGCCCTGCGCCACCTTGATCTCGATCTCCCGGCAGGCATTGAGATATTCCGCCGTCACGCCGAATCGCCCCGAGGCGATCTGCTTGATCGCCGAGGAGGCGTTGTCACCATTGGCCCGCGGCTTGGCGCGCGCCGGGTCCTCGCCACCCTCGCCGGAATCGCTGCGCGCGCCGATGCGGTTCATCGCGATCGACAGCGTCTCATGCGCCTCCGGGCTCAGCGCGCCGAGGGAAATCCCCGGCGAGACCAGCCGCTTGCGGATTTCGGTGATACTCTCCACCTCGTCCACCGGAATCGCCTGCGGCCCCACGCCATTTTCGTCGACGCCGCGGAAATCCAGCAGGTCGCGCAGCGCGATCGGCGGCATGCGCCGCACCGCGTCGGCATAGCGGCGATAGGCCTGGTAGCTGTCGCTTGCCACCGCCTCCTGCAGCATGTGAATGAGCGCGCCGTCGAAGGCATGGGTCTCGCCCTTGCGGCGCAGCTTATAGATGCCGCCCACCGGCAGGCTCACCAGCTCGGCCTCCCACGCCGCCGCATGCAGCGTCAGCACCTTGCGCGCGATGCCCGACAACCCAATGCCCGAGATGCGCGACTGCATACCGGGAAAGAACTCCGCCACGAGCGCCCGCGACAGGCCGATCGCCTCGAAGCTGTAGCCGCCGCGATAGGAGGAGATGACCGAGATGCCCATCTTGGACATGGTCTTGAGCAGACCCTTGTCGATCGCCTTCTTGAAGCGCTGCACGGCATCCTTCAGCGACATTTCGCCGAACAGCCCGCGCCGGTGGCGATCGGCGATGCTCTCCTGCGCCATGTAGGCATTCACCGTCGTCGCACCGACGCCGATCAGCACGGCGAAGCTGTGCACGTCCATGCACTCGGCGGCGCGCACGTTCAGGCTCGTGAAGGTTCGCAGCGAGGAACGCACCAGATGCGTGTGCACCCCGGCCGTACCGAGGATCATGGGAATCCCCGCCCGCTCCGGCCCGGTCGCCTCGTCGGTCAGGATCACATGGGTGCAACCGGCCCGCACGCCCTCCTCGGCCTCGCGGCGGATGCGCTCCAGCGCGGCACGCAACCCGGTCTCGCCTTCGCTCACCGGGAAGGTGCAGTCGACCACGCAGGCGCTCTCGGCCATCGTCGCGCGCATCGCCGCGAACTCGGCATTGGACAGAACCGGGCTTTCCAGCTGCAACAGATCGAACTGGCTCGAATCCTCGTCGAGCACGTTGCCCAGATTGCCCAGACGCGTCTTGAGCGACATCACCCGCGTCTCGCGCAGGCTGTCGATCGGCGGGTTGGTCACCTGGCTGAAGGCCTGGCGGAAGTAGTGGTGCAGCCCGCGGTATTTCTCCGAGAGCACGGCAATCGGCGTGTCGTCGCCCATGCTGCCGGTCGCCTCCTGCCCGTCCTCGACCATCGGGTGCAGGATCAGCTCGAGCTCCTCCATCGTCGTCCCGACGGCAAGTTGCCGCCGGCGCAGCACCTCGCCCTCGAACAGCACCGGCTCGGGCGCATCGGTCTTGATGATGTGGTCGATCTGGCGGATGCGCTTGGACCATTCGCTGAATGGCTGGCGCGCCGCCAGCATGTCCTTCATCGCCTCGTCGCCATAGAACGCCGCCGCGTCGAGATCGACGCCGATGGTCTGCCCGGGGCCGACGCGGCCTTTCTCGACCACCTCGCTCTCGTCGAGCTTGACCATGCCGGTCTCGCTGCCCACCACCAGCATGGCCCTGTTGCTGACGGTGTAGCGCAGCGGCCGCAGGCCATTGCGGTCCAGCCCCGCAATCACCCAGCGTCCGTCGGTCGCGGCAATCGCCGCCGGTCCGTCCCACGGCTCCATCACCGCGTTGCAGTACAGAAACAGGTCGCGATGCCCCTGCGGCATGGTCGCGTCATTGCCGATGCTCGCGGGGATCATCATCGCCTTGGTCATCGGCGCATCGCGCCCGGCGCGCACCAGCACCTCGAAGACATTGTCCAAGGTCGCCGTGTCGGACCCGCCGGCTTGGATCACCGGCTTGATATCATCCATGTAGGCATCGAGCGCGGGGTCGGAGAGCCGCGTCTCGTGCGACTTCATCCAGTTGATGTTGCCGCTGACGGTGTTGATCTCGCCATTATGCGCCAGCATGCGGAAGGGCTGCGCCAACCGCCAGGTGGGAAACGTGTTGGTCGAATAGCGCTGGTGATAGATGGCAAACCGCGAGACGAACCGCTCGTCGAGCAGATCGGGATAGAACTCCGTCAGGCTCTCGGCCAGGAACATGCCCTTGTAGATGATCGAGCGGCAGGACAGCGAGCAGAAATACAGCTCGGGAATCTGCGCCGCGATGGCCTGCTTCTCGATGCGCCGGCGGATCACATAGAGGTCGCGCTCGAAGCTCGCCTCATCCACCCCCGCACCGCCATGGCGCGGATTCCACAGCATGATCTGCTCGATCTCCGGTCGCGTCGCATTGGCCTTCTCGCCGATGCACTCGACATTGATCGGCACCTGCCGCCAGCCATAGATCTGATAGCCGAACGCCAGGATCTCGCTCTCGACGATCTGCCGGCAGCGCTCCTGCGCCGAAAGATCGGTCTTGGGCAGAAACACCTGGCCGACGCCGATCGGCCCCGGCCGCAACCGGTCGCCGCCGCGGCGAATCGCCTCGGCAAAAAAATCCTGCGGGATTTCGATATGGATGCCGGCACCGTCACCGGTCTTGCCGTCGGCATCGACGGCGCCGCGATGCCACACCGCGCGCAGCGCGTTGATGCCGGCCTCGACGATGTCGCGCCGCCGCTTGCCGTCAAGCGCGGCGATCAGCCCGACGCCGCAGGCATCGTGCTCCATGTCGGGCGTATAGGTATCGGCCAGCGCATCCGCATTGGCATGCCAGGCGGAGACGAAGGCCTCGCCGGTTTCGATGCGCTGGCTCATACCGCTACTCCTTCAAAACAAACTCAGAACTTCAGGCCGCGGGCGATCAGCTCGTCCTTGTGCTTCTCGATGGCAGCCTTGTAGATCGTCTGCCCCCAGCTCTGCCCGGCCTGCATGCCCTGCTGGGTCACCGCGGGCAGGGTGTGGATCAGCTTCTGGCCGAGCGGCGTCGCATAGAAGGCGACCAGCCCCTTGAGGTCGTCGAGCGTGAAATTGCTCGCCCACACGTTGATGATGTCGTGCGTGAGCTGGTCTTCCTTGGCGGTGAAATCGGGCATCAGCAGGTCATCGACGATCTTCGCCGCCTCGGCGGGCGGCTTGTTGCCCGAGCGCATCACCAGCTGGATCATCTGCCCCCGCATGATGGCGACGAGCTGCTTGGACTGGTTGTCCACCCCGATCATGTGGGTCAGCTTGGTGGCCTCGGCGAGATTCTCCGGCGCCGCCTCGGTCACCGCCGGCGCGGGGGCCGGCGCGGGCGCGGGATTGGTCTGGGCCTGGGCGACCCCGATGGCGAGCAACGAGGCCGCCAGAACAGTCGTGATACGACGCATATTGCTCACTCCGCTGCCGCCGGCACCGCGGCGGTCTGTTGTAGAAAGGCATCCATCTGCTGGGCCGCGTCGCGGCCATCACGGATGGCCCAGACTACCAGCGAGGCGCCGCGCACGATATCCCCGGCGGCAAACACGCCGGGCAGGCTGGTCATGAAACTGGTGCGATCGACCGACAGCGTGCCCCAGCGCGACACCTTCAGCGCGTTCTCGCCGAACGCCTCGGGCAGATCCTCGGGATCGAAGCCAAGCGCCTTGATCACCAGATCGGCCGGCACCGTGAACCCCTTGTCCTCCAGCCGCTCCACCGCCTGGCGGCCGGACGCGTCGGGCAGACCGAGATGCATCCGTGCGGCCCGCACCGCGGTCACGCGATCATCGCCGAGGAAAGCCTCCGGCGCCGCAAGCCAGACGAACTCGACGCCCTCCTCCTCGGCATTCTTCACCTCGCGCAGCGAGCCCGGCATGTTCGCCCGGTCGCGCCGGTAGAGGCACTGCACCGACGCCGCCCCCTGCCGCACCGCGGTGCGCACGCAATCCATCGCCGTGTCGCCGCCGCCGACCACAACCACCCGCTTGCCGCGCGCGTCGAGCGCGCCGGAGGTGAAATCAGGCACGTCGTCGCCCAGCCCATGGCGGTTTGCCGCGGTCAGGTAGTCCATCGCCGGCACGATGCCCGCCAGCCCCGCCCCCGGCCCGCCAATGTCGCGCGGCTTGTAGACGCCGGTGGCGATCAGCACCGCGTCATGGCGCGCGCGCAGATCGGCGAAGCTGAGATCGACGCCGATGGCGGTGTTGAGGTGGAACCGCACCCCGCCCTCCTCGAGCAGCTTCCACCGCCGCAGCACGATGTCCTTCTCGAGCTTGAAGCCCGGAATGCCATAGATCATCAGCCCGCCGACCCGGTCGTAGCGGTCGTACACCGCCACCTGATAGCCGCGCCGGCGCAGCTGCTCGGCCGCCGCCAGCCCGCCCGGCCCCGCACCGATGATGCCGACGGACTGCCCCCGCTCGTGACGCGGCCGCACCGGCTTCACCCAGCCGCGCTCGAACGCCGTGTCGGTGATGTAGCGCTCGACGGCGCCGATGGTCACGCTCTCGAACCCCTTCTCGATGACGCAATTGCCCTCGCAGAGCCGATCCTGCGGGCAGATGCGGCCACAGATTTCAGGGAAATTATTGGTCGCGGAGCTGGCCTCGTAGGCCTCCTCCAGCCGCCCCTCGGCGGTCAGTTTCAACCAGTCGGGGATGTTGTTGGAGAGCGGGCAGTGCACCTGGCAGAACGGCACGCCGCACTGGCTGCACCGGCTGGCCTGGGCGGCCGCGGCGGTGGCGTCGAACTCCGCATAGATCTCGTCGAAATCGACCCGCCGCTCGCCGGCCGCGCGCTTGGCCGGCGGCTGCTGCTCCAGGCGAACGAATTGCAGCATGCGATCCGGCATCTTCCGTCTCCGGCCAGGCGGGCACCGGCGCCCCATGCGCCCGTGCCGCGCCCGCATCCTTACGCAACTGCGAGATGGATGGCGAGTCCGATTTTGGCCGATACGGAAGTATTGCTGTCCTTTATCCGGACATTTTCTCGACCTCTTTCTCTCGCCTGGCCTTTCGGTTTGTCATTAGGTCCGAATTGGGACGATCATGCCGCATAAACTTCGCGCGGCCCGCCGCCGGGCCGGTAGCGCCGCACATAGCCCGGCACCACCATCTCAACCGGCGTCGGCACCACCCCCAGCGCCGCCAGCCCGGGCATGTCCGCCGCCGCCACATTGTCGCGGGCCAGCATCAGCAGCTGGTCGCGGGTCAGCGGCTTGCCCGGCACATGTTCCAGCACCCGCGCCTGCAACCGCGCCACCCATAGCGGCACGTCGATCATCCGCGCCCCGCGATGCGTCTGTGCCAGGATGTAGGCGAGCAACTCGCGGAACGCCCACACCCGCGGCCCACCCAGCTCGTACGTCTGTCCCGCCGCCTCCGGCCTGGTCAGCGCCGCCATCACCGCATCCGCCACATCGCCGGCATAGACCGGCTGGAACCGCGCCGCCCCGCAGATCACCGGCATGATCGGCGAGATCTGCGCCAGCGCCGCAAACCGGTTGAAGAACCCGTCCTCCGGCCCGAACACGATCGACGGGCGCAGGATGGCCGCCCGCGGAAACGCCGCGCGCACCAGCGCCTCGCCCTCGCCCTTGCTGCGCGCATACAGGCTGGCGGCCGCCGGGTCGGCGCCGATCGCCGAAACATGCACCAGCCGCGACGTGCCCGCCTCGGCCGCCGCGCGCGCCACCAGCCCCGCCCCCTCGGCATGGACGCGGCGGAAATCGCCTGCCCGCCGCTCGGCCAGGATGCCGACCAGATTGACCACCAGCCCCGCCCCCGCGACCGCGCGCGCCACCGAGGCCGGGTCGCCGAGCGGCGCGTGCAGCGGCACGATCTGCCCAACCCCGCCCATCGGCTTGAGGAACAGAGCGGCCTCCGGATCACGCACCGCCACCCGCACCACGTGCCCCGCGGCCGCCAGCCGCTTGACCACGTAGCGGCCGATGAAGCCCGACCCGCCGAACACCGTCGCCACGCTGCGCGTCGTCATCTTCTGCTCCTTGCTCCTGCGCCGCCTTGATATGCCCAGCCTCGCGCCCCCTCAAGGCAGTTCGTGGGCCTCATTGCCGCGGCGGGTTGACGGCAGGCCCCCCGGGCGTTACATCGCCCGCCCACCGCATACCCCATGCTTTGCCCAGGTGGCGGAATTGGTAGACGCGCAGGTTTCAGGTACCTGTGGCCGCAAGGTCGTGGAAGTTCGAGTCTTCTCCTGGGCACCAGCATGAGGTCGGTCACGCAGTTCATGGCCAACGCCACTCTCCACCTGCACCGCGGCGACCTGCCCGAGGGTCTCGATCTCGGCGGCGTCGTCGCCGTTGACACCGAAACGATGGGGCTCGACCCGCGGCGCGACCGGCTCTGCCTGGTCCAGCTCTCCGCCGGCGACGGCCAGGCCCACATGGTCCAGATCGTGCCCCCCGCCCTCGGCGGGCGCGGCGCGGACTGCCCCAATCTCAAGCGCCTGCTGGCCGACCCCGGCGTGACCAAGCTGATGCATTTCGCCCGCTTCGACGTCGCCGTCCTGCAGCACGCGCTGGGCATCACGGTGGCACCGGTGAAATGCACCAAGATCGCCGCCAAGCTGGTGCGCACCTTCACCGACCGCCACGGGCTGAAGGATCTCTGCCGCGAACTGCTCGGCGTCGAGCTGTCCAAGCAGCAACAGACCTCCGACTGGGGCGCCGTCGAGCTGACCTCCGACCAGCTCGCCTATGCCGCCTCCGACGTGCTGCACCTGCATGCGCTATGGGCCAGGCTCGATGCCCTGCTCGCCCGCGAGGGCCGCCAGGACCTCGCCGAGGCCTGCTTCGCCTTCCTGCCGGCACGCGGCCGGCTCGATATCCTCGGCTGGGAAGATCCCGACATCTTTGCCCATTGACGGGCCGCGCAACCCTGCCTGTCGCAAGGTTAAATTGACCGCCACGCCCCCCACCGCCTAGAGCCTTCGGGGGCCGCCGCCCCGGAGCCGCCGCATGACCGCCGCACCCGCGCGCCTGTCCACCGATCTCGACGTCGCCCGCACCGTGCTCGATACCGAGGCCGCCGGGCTGCGCGCCCTGGCCGAGGCGCTGGACGAAGGCTTCCTCCGCGCCGTCGATCTGCTCGATGCGACGACCGGGCGCGTGGTGGTCTCGGGCATGGGCAAGTCCGGCCATGTGGCGCGCAAGATCGCCGCCACCCTGGCCTCCACCGGCACGCCGGCGCTGTTCGTCCACCCCGCGGAGGCCTCGCACGGCGATCTCGGCATGATCGTCGCCGGCGATGCGGTGCTGGCGCTGTCCAATTCCGGCGAGACGACCGAGCTCGCCGACCTGATCGCCCATACGAGGCGCTTCGCCCTCCCGCTGATCGGCATCACCGCGCGTGCCGGCAGCGCGCTGGCCGGGGCGGCCGACGTCGCGCTGATCCTGCCGCCGGCGCGGGAGGCCTGCCCGATGGGCCTCGCGCCGACCACCAGCACCACGATGCAGCTCGCCCTCGGCGACGCGCTGGCCGTGGCCCTGCTGACGCGGCGCGGCTTCGGCGCGGCGGATTTCCGCCAGTTCCACCCGGGCGGCAAGCTGGGCGCAAGGCTGCGCCGGGTGCGCGACCTGATGCACGGCCCGGACGCCCTGCCCCTCGCCCCCTCGGCCACCCCGATGGCCGCCGCCCTGCTGACCATGACCGAGAAGCGCTTCGGCTGCCTCGGCGTGAC
>JAGXAV010000587.1 GCA_018971455.1 Rhodospirillales bacterium | reverse complement strand
CCCCAACGACCACTACGGCAGCTCAGCACCCGTCGAGACGCCCTATCAGCGGGCGAGCCAGGAGTGGGACCGCCGCATCGGCGCGCCGGTGATCCAGGCGCGCAACTGGCGGCTGATGGCCTTCGCCGGATGGGCCGTGGCGGCCTTGGCCGTCGGCGGCCTGATCTACCAAGGCAGCAACACCCGTATCGCCACCTATGTCGTGCCGATCGACAAATACGGCCGGCCGGGGCGGATCGAGATGGCCGGGCGCGCCTACACCCCCTCCTCCGCCGAGGTCGGCTATTTCCTGGCCGACTGGGTGACGCGCACGCGGTCCAAGAGCATCGACCCCATCGTCATCCGGGACAACTGGACCGGCGCCTACCGGTTTGTGGTCGGGCCGGCGATCGGCCAGCTCAACGACTACGCCAAGACCCACGATCCCTTCGCCAACGCCGGCAGCCAGGCGGTCAGCGTCGAGGTGGTCTCGGTCCTCCAGCGCAGCCCCGCCACCTATCAGGTGCAGTGGCGCGAGACGACCTTCGACCAGGGGGTCAGCTCCAGCACCGTCAACTGGACCGGCCTCTTCACCACCAAGATCGACCCGCCGAAAAACGAGGCAGACCTCAGGGCCAATCCGCTCGGCGTCTTCATCACCGCCTTCCAGTGGAGTCGCGAGCTATGAGCCTCATCCGCAAGATTCCTGCGCGTCTGACGCGAAGCCTTTGCGTGGCGGCCGCCCTGGCCGTCGTCGGCGACGCCTCGGCCCAGACGCCCACGGCGCTGACGCCCAACCCGCCCTCGGCCCGCGCGCCAGCAGCGGCGCCGCCCGTCGCCCCAATCTCACCCACGGCGCCCAGCCCCCGCGTCCATCGCATCCGGCGCGGTCCGCCGCCGCCCGGCTATGCGGCGGTGACCGCCGCCAACGCCGGCGCGCGGGCCTACGCCACCCCCGACGCCTACATCAATGCGGTCCTGTTCTACGACTTTGAGGCGGGGCGGATCTACACGCTGCAGACCAGCCCCCGGTTCCTGACCACGGTGCTGCTGCGGCCCGGCGAGAAGCTGATCGCCAAGGCCGCCGGCGACACGGTGCGCTGGGTGCTGGGCGAGACCGTGCAGGGGAGCGGCGCCAACCAGCAGGTGGTGGTGCTGATTAAGCCGATCCGCGGCGGCCTGAAGACCAATGTGGTCCTGACGACCGACCAGCGGACCTATTTGCTGGAGGCGGTCAGCCGCGAGGGCGGGACCTACACCAGCGCGATCAGCTGGAACTACCCGCAGGAGCAGATGCAGGCCCTGGCCGCCGCCCAGGCCGCCCAGGCGCAAAGCGTGGTGGCCCCGACGCTGGCGATCGACCAGCTGCACTTCGACTACAAGGTCGAGGCCATCCACATGAAGGCGCCGCGCTGGCAGCCGCTGCGGGTGTTCGACGATGGACTGAAGACCTACATCCAGTTCCCGGTGAACATGGCCGCCACCGACGCTCCGCCCCTGTTCCTGGTGGGCCCGGGCGGCACGGCCCAGCTGGTCAACTACCGCTTCCTCAACGGCTACTATGTGGTCGACCGGCTGGTCGATGTCGCGGAGCTGCGGCTGGGCGAAAAGCCCCAGCAGGTCGTGCGGATCACCCGCACGGCGCGGAAGGGGTAGGCCGATGACCTACCTTCCGCCCGACCGTCCGATTGGCGAGGCGCCGTCCTCGACCAAGGCCTCGGCCGAGAGCGTGCTGGCCGCGCCGCGCCTGCCCGTCACCCGATGGAATCGCCGCTACCTGGTGGCCGGGGCCGGCGCGCTCGCCGCGATCGTGGCGGCGGGATTCTACATCGGCTTCGGCGGCGCCAACCGACCGACGCCCAAGCAGAGCGCCGCCCAGACCACGGCGGACACCGCGCCCACCACGCCGGCCTTCGCCGCACGCTACGCAGCCGGCTACAGCGATCCCGCTGTGCGGGCGGCCGACGCCCATGGCACCG
>JAGXAV010000586.1 GCA_018971455.1 Rhodospirillales bacterium | reverse complement strand
AGGTAGGTCCGCCGATCCGTGTTGATGACCAGATTGGTGAGCAGCTCGGGTCTCGTCGGCTTGACCAGGATGTGAACTTTCTTGGTGGCGCCCGTGCCGCTCTCGGTATCGCCGATAATCCAGCGCACGGTGTCGCCGGCGGCGACGGGGCCGGAGCCGACGAGCTGCTCGCCGTCCTGCAGCGCGATGTCGGTAATCTCGCCGGGCGCCGTATAGACTTGGTAGAGCGCCCCGCCGGAGAACGGATAGACTTGGACCGCGTTGATGAAGCCGTTGCGCACCGGCTGAATCCGCGCGGCAGCGTTGGCCTGGTTGACGCGCACGGTCGGGTCGGCAGCTTCGGGTGTCGGCTTGCCACCGTCGATCGGCTTCAGTTGCCCGGGCAGCGGCAGCAGCTTGGGCAACTCCACGATCTTGATAGGCGCTGGCGGATCGACGGTGAGCTTTGCCGGCGCCGCGCTGTCGTAATTGATGTCGGGCGGAATGAAATTGTGCGCGCAGCCGCCCAGCGTAGTGGCGGACATCAGCAAAGCCGCCAGGGCGGCTTCACGGAAAGGCGCAATCCCTCCTTTCCGGCTCTGCTGAATGGTGAAGAGACGCGAAGCCGGACCGCCGGCTTCCATGGAAATCGGCGAGGTCATTGTCCTAGCTCCTTCGACCAGTTGATGGCGGTGACGTAGACACCGAGCGGGTTCTTGCGGAGCACGTCGGCGGAAGTCGGCGTCTGGATCGCGATGGTGAGGATCGCGGTCCAACGGGTGTTGTCGGCGAGCGCGCCGTCTTGATAGCGATGCTCGACCCATTCGACGCGGAAGCTCGACGGCGACGCGCGGATCACGCTCGAGACGTCGATGGCGATCTGCTGCTTGCCGAGCTTGGCGAAGGGGTCGTTGGCGCGCGCATAGTCGTTCAGCGCCTGGGAGCCCGAGGTGGTGGTGAAGTCGTAGGCCTGCAGCCAGTTTTGCCGCACGATGATCGGATCAGCCGGCAGAGCGCGGACCATCTGGACAAAGTGGGCGAGATACCAAGCGATTTGCGGGTCGCTTGGCGTGTAGTCGGCGGCGGCGGGGGCGACAGCCTGCGCCTGGCCGAGCTTGTCGACCTGCACGACCCAGGGGACGATGCTGCCGTGGGTCGACTGCCAGACGAGGCCGCCGGCCAAGCCCACAGAAAGCGCCAGAGAGCCGAAGGCCATCAGCCGCCAGTTTTTGGCCTGCACCCGGGCCGAGCCGATGCGGTCGTCCCAAACCTGGGCGGCGCGCTGGTAGGGGGTCTCAGGCTCGGGCGTCCGGCCGTAGCGAACCGTCGGGCGGCGAAACAGCGCCATCTCCTATTCTCCTCCTGAAAGATCGACGGAATGGCCGCCGCCATGGCTGTCGCCGGACTTGAGGACCTGCGCGGCCGTCTGCGCCCCATGGACCATCGACTGGTTGCGCTTCATGCGCTGGGCCCAGGCGGGCGGCCCTGAGTCGGCTGACCCGCCCCCGCCCGGCGCGGATCCGCTCGGCGGATTGCCGCCGACGGTTCCTGCGGACGACGAGCCGCCCGTGGCGGCGAAGCTGGACCGGGCGCCGGCGGCGAAGCTTTGGCGCATGGAGCCGGCGGCCTGGGCGGTTGCGCGCCGCACTGGGCCTGATGCAGCCGAAGCCGCCGCGCGTCCCACCCCGCCAAGCCCCGCCGCCACGCCCGACGCGCCGGACCGGCCGGCCGAAGCCAGGCTGTAGGCGGAGGATGCGCCACCAGCCATCGCCGCGCCGCCGCGCGCGGCGGCGGCAGTGCCGGAAGCCGCAGCCATCGCCCCCCTGCCGGCCAGACCGAGCGCGCCGGCGCCGGCCATCGCCGTACCCGCGACGGCCAGGCCAGTCCCGACGGCGGCGCCCGCGCCGAGCTGGGGCGCGCCGGAGACCAGGCCGGTGGCGATGCCGGGGCCGAAGATGCCGAGGCCCAGCATGGCGAGGGCGGC